>NZ_JARESU010000570.1:0-565 GCF_046027075.1 Paraburkholderia sp. RL18-085-BIA-A
CTCCCGTCCGGCCGCACGCCGATGATCACCAGCAGGCATTGACCATCAGAATTCTCGCTGCGCAGCCCCGTGTGAATACCGTCGACCCACCAGTACACATAGCGCGATTCCGACAGGTCCCGCCTGCTCCAGCTCACATGCTCATCGGCCCACTGCGCCTTCAGCCGGCTCACCACACTGGCCGACAGCCCCTTGGCATCCTCGCCCAGCAGCACGCCCAGCGCTTCGCTCATGTCGCCGGTTGAAATGCCTTTCAGATACAGCCACGGCAGCGCGGCACTCACGCGCGGCGATTTCCGCACATACGGCGGTACGATCGATGAATTGAACTTCACGCCTGACCCTGATCGATCACGAACCTTCGGCACCTTCACCACAATCGGCCCGGCCGCCGTCAGCACTTCGCGCTCCGGCAGATAGCCATTGCGCACCACGGCGCGCTGGCCATGCAAGGTCTTGACGTTCTCAAACCGTTCTAACAACGCCGACAGCTCCGCTTCGATGGCCTGCTGGATCACCTGCCGGGCTCCGTGCCGGACCAGTTCGTCCAGACCCAGACCGACTC
>NZ_JARESU010000571.1:0-563 GCF_046027075.1 Paraburkholderia sp. RL18-085-BIA-A
TGTGTGACCTGAACGAGCTGGCCGTTGCTCAGCGAATCGCCGGGATTGTCGATCACGCGGTCGGTGGCCGCGAGGCCCGTCGTGATTTCCACGTGCGAGCCGAAATCGCGGCCGATATGCACGGTCTTCAGCTGAGCGCGGCCCTGGCTGTCGACCACCGCGATCGTCACGCCGTCCGGCCGGAACAGCAGCGCGCTGACCGGCAGATCGAGCGCCGGCGTACTCGCCTCCAATTGCAGATGCACCTGGGCATACGCGCCGGGCATCAGCACGCCGTCCTGGTTGTCGACGTCGACCTCGACGCGCAGCGTGCGGCTCGTCGGATCGATTGCGCCGGTGTTGCGCGCCACCTTCGCGGCAATGCGCCGGCCCGGATATTGCGGCGCGCTCAGATACACGACGGTGGCCGGCGTGACGTAGGGCGCATCGTCTTGCGGCACATCGACGAACACGCGCAACTCGCTCGTCTGCTGCAGATGAAACAGCTCGCCCGACATGCCCGCCGTGCCCGGCGTGCCGCCCGCCGTCACCAGGGCGCCGACATCGACCCTGCGCGCGGTGAC
>NZ_JARESU010000572.1:0-563 GCF_046027075.1 Paraburkholderia sp. RL18-085-BIA-A
GGTGTGATCTGAACCATTTGGCCGTTGCTCAGCGAATCGCCGGGGTTGTCGATCACGCGGTCGGTGGCCGCGAGGCCCGTCGTGATTTCAACGTGCGTGCCGAAATCGCGGCCGATATGCACGGTCTTCAACTGGGCGCGGCCCTGGCTGTCGACCACCGCGATCGTCACGCCGTCTGGCCGGAACAGCAGCGCGCCGACCGGCAGATCGAGCGACGGCGTACTCGCCTCCAATTGCAGATGCACCTGGGCATACGCGCCGGGCATCAGCGCGCCGTCCTGGTTGTCGACGTCGACCTCGACGCGCAGCGTGCGGCTCGTCGGATCGATTGCGCCGGTGTTGCGCGCCACCTTCGCGGCGATGTGCCGGCCCGGATATTGCGGTGCGCTCAGATACACGACGGTGGCCGGCGTGACGTAGGGCGCATCGTCTTGCGGCACATCGACGAACACGCGCAGCTCGCTCGTCTGCTGCAGATGAAACAGCTCGCCCGACATGCCCGCCGTGCCCGGCGTGCCGCCCGCCGTCACCAGGGCGCCGACATCGACCCTGCGCGCGGTGAT
>NZ_JARESU010000573.1:0-561 GCF_046027075.1 Paraburkholderia sp. RL18-085-BIA-A
AGTTGCAGGCGTGTCGCAGCCGCCAGACTCTCCAGTTGTTCCGCCGATGTCGCGCTTGCGATCGGCGCCGTCACGCTCGGCCGCGCGATGATCCAGGCGAGTGCCACGGTGGCGGGCGTCGCGTCATTGCGCTTGGCCACTTGAACGAGCGCATCGACGATCCGCAGCCCGCGGTCGTCGAAGTATTTGTCCACGAGCGAACTGCGCGCAGCTTTCGCCGCGTCCGCCTTCGAACGGTATTTTCCGCTCAGGAAACCGCTCGCCAAGCTGAAATACGTGACCACCGCCAGTTTGTGCGCCTGCGCGACCGGCTCGAGATCCGTCTCATAACCTTTCCGATCGTAAAGGTTGTACTCCGGCTGAAGCACCTGATACGTCGGCAACCCCAGCTCCTTCGATACCTTCAGCGCCGCCTCGAGCCGCTCGCCGGTGAAGTTCGAAGCGCCAATCACCCGCACCTTGCCCGCCTTGACGAGCTTCTGATATGCGCCGAGCGTCTCTTCGAACGGCGTCTTGTCGTCGTCGAGGTGCGAGAAATAGACGTCAATGTAGTCAGTCTGC
>NZ_JARESU010000574.1:0-557 GCF_046027075.1 Paraburkholderia sp. RL18-085-BIA-A
GGATACTACTGCACCCGTCGTCTGGAATGCTGTCCTATTCAATAAATAAGGCATCCTTATGTATTGGAGACGCCTCGGCTTCACCGGCTGTTTGCACCAGAACCGAATTTTCCACGTTGGCACACAGATGCCGTTGGCCCGTGAGGATCTACTCCCTTTGCTCTCCCGTTCACGGGTGGGACGCGTTCAATTCAATTCTTCGGCCACGTACCAACGCACACAGGTCAGAATCACGTCGAGTGGATAATGCAGGGGTTTGAGCACTCGGGCCACTGCCGGATTCAACGTCTTCATCGAGCTTTCAGTTGTTCGTGTCGTTCCGCACATCAAAACGGAGCGCCTTACTGCAACAGATCCGCCGAAAGTGGCCCGACAGCGGCCGGACGCGGCCGGCGGTTGTCGATCTGTATAGATAGTCCTGGAGTGCGTGAGATCGGAGACAGAGAGGATGAGCTTCGCCAGCTTCCTACCGGATGACCGTGAAGAAATTGACGCGCCCACCCGGCTTCGCGACTCGGTTATTGCGCCAGTGCGCTGGCGTCGTTAAGCAGTTTCAT
>NZ_JARESU010000575.1:0-551 GCF_046027075.1 Paraburkholderia sp. RL18-085-BIA-A
GCGGTTTATGGCAACGGATCCGGTCGACCTGGCCGAAGTGCGCGAGATACTGAAAGACATTGTTCAGGAGACCAACCGCGCGAGCGAAGTAATCCAGCGGATTCGCGCGTTCCTCAAGAAAGGCGACCGGGAAATCGCGCCGCTCGATCCAGTCGCTGTGATCCGCGACGCGGTGCAGCTGTTGCAAAATGATGCGATCGCGCGCGGTATGCGCATCTCAGTCCACTACAATGCCAATCCGGCCACGGTGTACGGCGACAAGGTGCAGTTGCAGCAGGTCATGCTCAATCTCTTGCTCAATGCGTTCGACGCGATGGACGGTCGTGCGGCTAGCGATCGCATGGTGGCCGTGTCCATCACGCTACAGAGCCCCCGGGCATTGCGCGTCGCGGTTCGCGACCACGGGGCCGGTCTGCCCAGCGACCGGCTCGCGCTAATCTTCAACCCGTTTGTTACCTCGAAGCCCGAAGGCCTTGGCCTCGGATTGTCGATCAGCCGTACGATTATCGAGATGCATGGCGGGCGGCTATGGGCGGAAAACAATACGGATC
>NZ_JARESU010000576.1:0-549 GCF_046027075.1 Paraburkholderia sp. RL18-085-BIA-A
GGCACAGGTCGCCCACGTACGCTTACTGCGACGCAGGAGCAGCGGGTAATGCGCTGGGTTAATGGCAAGAATCCAATGCAGTACGGGTTTGATTTTGGCTTATGGACGCGCAACCTGGTTCGTGAGCTGGTACGACAGAGATTCGACGTCACGCTGAGTCTGGCTTCAATCGGTGCGATGCTCGCCCGTCTGAACCTGACACCGCAAAAGCCGTTGCAGCGTGCTTACCAGCGTGATCCGGAAGCTATCGAGCGTTGGCAGCGAGACACCTATCCGAGCGTTGCCAGGCAGGCTCGTGAGCAGAAGGCGGACATCTTCTTCTGGGACGAATCGGGCTTCCGTGCTGACTCGGTGCATGGCAGGACGTGGGCGCCGCGCGGTGAGACGCCGGTGGTCGAGCGGCCCGGCGAACGGCAAAGCATGAGCGCCGCGTCCGCTGTTAATTCGAAGGGGGCTTTCTGGTTTGCAACGTATGAAGGGGCACTTAGCGGCGAGTTGTTCGTGGAACTGCTCAAGAAGTTGATGTTCAATCGGAAAAGAGCGGTTCAT
>NZ_JARESU010000577.1:0-547 GCF_046027075.1 Paraburkholderia sp. RL18-085-BIA-A
AGCACTACAGCAACCAGGAGCGGATAAACGATCACTTTGCACTGCCAGCGGTGATGTGAAGCGGGTTGGACCCGCGCAAGGCATACCTGTCAGAGAAACGGGGATTTCTATCCCGCCCAACGAATGAGGTTCTTGCGCGCGTCTTTCATCAGGGTCCGGGCCAGCAGCCCAACATGACCGGTTGTAGTACAGCAGTCCTTCACCTTCTCACACGCACTGACGCGGCATTGCAGAATGTATCAACGTGCGAACTTCGATTGAGCTTGTGCTCAAAGGGGAAGCCCTTGTAGTTTCTCTGGGGCGGCAACAACCGCCAGGGCAGACGTGAGTTCCATCACGGCATGCTTGATCCCGATGGGTGTCTGGTGCGATCCGGTTCGCAACCAGCCGAGAGAAAACGGATGCGATACCGCCCCCTCTGCAGGCAGCCGCGACAGGATAACGGAAAGAATTTCGCCGGATTGACATGATGAAAATGACGATCGTCATGTCAATCCGGCGATGGGGAAGATTTGTACCTTGACTTCGGCCGACTAATGGGTGTCGC
>NZ_JARESU010000578.1:0-547 GCF_046027075.1 Paraburkholderia sp. RL18-085-BIA-A
GGCATGGAGGCCTGCTCTGGAGCGCATCACTGGGCCCGCGTGTTCCAGCAGTACGGCCACACCGTCAAGCTGATGGCGCCCAAGCTGGTGGCGCCGTACCGGATGTCCGGCAAGCGCGGCAAGAACGACGCGGCAGACGCGGCTGCCATCTGCGAGGCGGTAACCCGTCCGAGTATGCGTTTTGTACCGCTGAAAGACGAACACCAGCAGGCGACACTTTGCCTTCATCGGACCCGGCAGGGATTCGTTGAAGAGCGGACGGCTGCCTATAACCGGATGCGCGGCCTGCTCTCCGAATTCGGCGTCGTGCTGCCGCAGAGCCCGGAGCGTTTGCGAAGAGAGATCGGGACCCATCTGGACGCATTGCCGGGCTGGGTCCGACGCTGCGTCAGCGATTTGCTTGAGCATGTCGGCAACATCGAAGATCGGCTGGCCGAATACGACCGTGCTATCGGCGAAATTGCACGCACCGATGAGCGCAGCAAGCGGCTCATGAAGCTGCGAGGTATCGGTCCGACTACCGCAAGCGCATTGCTTGCGAGTATCG
>NZ_JARESU010000579.1:0-541 GCF_046027075.1 Paraburkholderia sp. RL18-085-BIA-A
TCAATCTGGGCAGCGCCTCACGCAGCAGCGGCGATTCGTTGCGGTTGCCCGGGGCAGAAACGAATGGCGCGATCACGTTGCAGCGGCGATCGCAGAAGGCGACCACCTTGTCGCCTTTCAGGTGCTTGTGTCCGCTGTACCCCAGATTGTCGCCGCCCTTCTTCGCGGCAGTGGTCGTGCCGTCGCCGTGGATGACCGTGAGCTCAAGCAACCCGTCCTGATGAAGCTTGCGCACCGAGCCGGCAAAAATCGCGTCGATGCAGCCATCGGCCTGCCATCGCCGCAGCGCCCGATAGATGCGCGTGTAGTGGATTTCAGGGCGACCGTCAGCATTCCTTTCGATCGGCAGCGCCTTCCACTGACATCCCATGTACAGCAACTGAAGGATGTAGTTGAAGATCCTGTGCAACCCCAGCGTCGGTGCCGGACCACGCCGACCCGTACTCAGATGCGGCAAGACAAACTGCTCGAACTGCGCAAGGCTCAATTTCGTCGGAATCGTTTGCCAGCATTGGCTTCCAGCCATCAGTGCCATCCACAA
>NZ_JARESU010000058.1:0-55379 GCF_046027075.1 Paraburkholderia sp. RL18-085-BIA-A
GGCGTCGTTATCGCTCGTGGCTTTTCGCAATGTGACGATATCCCCGGCGACAACACTCAGGAACACCGGCAGCGGCAACCTGAGTTTGCGGGCGGACGCGGCGAGCATCAACAACACTGGCAGCGTGGCAAACCAGGGCATGATCGACTGGTCGGGCAGTACGGGTTTCGCGAGGTCGTTCTATGACATGAACGGCAGCTACAGCCCCGGGACGATCCTGGCGAATCCCGCGTGGACAGCCGCGCCCTATAGCGGTCTCGTGACGCAAGTGACCGGCTACAAGCTGGTCAATTCGTTGACCGATTTGCAGAACGTATCGCTCGATCTGGCAGGCAACTATGCGCTCGGCAAGGATATTGATGCCAGCGCGACGATCCTCTCTTCCGCCACCCCCTCCTCCGGCGTCGACTTCGTCCCGATTGGCAGCGCAGCGACCCCGTTCTCGGGCCAGTTCGACGGCATGGGACATGTGATCGACCATTTCAGTCAGAATGAGTATTACTCACCGTCGGGTACCCGGTCGCTTGGCCTGTTCGGCGAGATCGGCACCACGGGCGTCGTGCGCAACGTCGGCATGACGAACAGCGCACTCAATGCCGTCTTCGACGTTTCGTTCAACTCTCCCATTTCTGTCACATACGGGATTCTGGCGGGCCGCAACCGAGGGTTGATCACCTACGCGTACACGACCGGCGTCCGGTCGTCCCCCCACTATGGGAACACTCCGCTTGGCGGTTTGGTAGGTACCAATGACGGTCTTGTCGAGCGCTCCTGGAGCAGCGCTTCCGTGGGCGATGCAGGCGATGCAGGCGGGCTCGTCGGCGTCAACTTCGGACGGATCGTTCAGTCATTTACTACCGCGGATGTCGGCGGCGACGTGCGCCTGTCGCCGGGCGGACTCGTCGGCTTCAACAGTGGCACGGTGTCACAGTCCTACGCTGCCGGCAGTGTCATCGGGCTGTTTGCGGCTGGCGGATTGGCTTACTCGAATAGCGGCGTGATCGAGCAGTCGTTCGCATCTGGCCCGGTTCAAGGCCCTTCATATCAAGGTCCGGATTACGGCACTTACGGCGGAATCGTGGCGTTCGACAACGGCGGAACGATTGCAACGAATGTCTACTGGGACAAAGAGACGACGACACGAACGGTGGGCACTGGAAATCTCGCACAACTACCCGTGTCAAACGGCCTCACAACTGCTCAGATGAGCAACCCGTCGAGCTTCGACGCGTCGTGGGACTTCAGCCCGACCGGCGCGTGGGTCATGCCGGCCGGCGCGACCCACCCGATCCTGCGCTGGCAACTGGACCGGTAGGCACTGCTCGGAACCCACGGCATCCGCTAGGCTCGCTCTGCCCCATCACCCGGCGGCGACAGCAGCTTTGTGGGGGACGCGGTGCCCCAATGTGCGCCTCGGTCGACTACGTCCTGATCCAACCGGCCGCATCCGACCCAACGCCGTGATTCGTTGTCGGAACTGCGGATGTCGCTCTTGCCAGCAAAACCTGCCACCGAGAGAGTCACTCATGGCACCTCGACACTCTCACGAGTCGAGCGATTGCATTCCGAGGAAAGTCGTCTATAATTGAGTGCGTACTCACTCTATATCGATGCACAGATCTATGGCGCGCCCTTTGAGTCCAGAAAAGCGATATGCCCTGTTATTGTCCGCAACGCAGGCGGTTTCTGAACTGGGGGTGCTGGCCAGCACGTCGAGCATTGCCCGGGGCGCAGGCGTGGCTGAGGGTACCTTGTTCACGTACTTTGAGAATAAGGAGGCACTGTTCCAGGAAATCTATCTGCACCTCAAGCGGAGCCTCGCGGAAACCATCATGCCGGACTATCCGCACGACGCAGACTACAGGCAACGCATGGAGCATGTTTTCCAGCGCTATGTGAGTTGGGGCCTCGCTAACGCCGCCGGACGGTTCGCCGTCTCGCGGCTCACGGCATCGGGGCATATACTCGACGAAACCAGAGCGCAGGGTATGGAGGCGTTTCTGGAGGTGTCCCGGATGATGCAGGATGGAGTGCGTGATGGCGTGCTGGTAGATGCGCCGATCGCCTTTCTTTCGTCCGTGATAGAACACATTGCAGATACTACGATTGACTACGTTGACAGGCATCCCAAGGACGCCGAACATCACCGGCAACTGGGATTTCGTGTTCTGTGGCGGGCAATCACGCAGTAAAAATTTTCGACTATCATTGAGTGATCAAGCACTCATTATTTGTAAGGAGATCTGAATCATGTCCATCCAGAAGTGGTTCATTACCGGCGCGTCCGGCGGCTTGGGGCTCGCCCTCACGGAAAAAGCGCTGGCCCAGGGGCATCCTGTGGTTGCGGCGGTTCGCCGTGTCGAGGCGATGCAGGCGCTCAAGCAGAAATATCCGGCTCTGCTCGAGTTGGAGGCGGTCGATTTGATGAACCGCGAGCAGATTCAGGCCGCCGCGGCACGCCATCCTGATGTCGATGTGGTCGTCAACAACGCGGGAGGTGCGGTGATCGGCGCAATGGAGGAGATGAGTGAAGCCGACATCCAGCAGCAGATCGGGCTGAATCTGCTCGCGCCTATTCATGTCACGCGCGCGTTCCTTCCGGCATTGCGCGCCAGGAAGCGCGGCACGTTCATCCACGTCAGCAGTGTAGGCGGACGTGGCGCCTTCCCCAGCGGTTCGTTGTACCACGCGGCGAAGTTCGGCCTTGAAGGTTTCGCCGAGGCGGTGAGCCAGGAAATCGTCGAGTTCGGCATCAAAACCATCATCATCGAACCGGGGTCCATCAAGACCGGCTTCGTGGCGAATATCAGCTGGACCGAGGAACTCGACGCCTACAGGGACGGTGCGGTCGGCAAGCTGCGCCGTCAGGTCAAGGAAGTCGGCGATGAATACGCTTCGGGCGACCCCCTGAAAATGGCCGACGCCATCTATACGATCAGCCAGATGCCGGAGCCACCGCTGCGTACCGTCCTCGGCGGAGATGCATATTCGGTGCTGGAAGGCAGCTATACGCGGAGCCTCGCCGCGCTGCAGGCGCAAAAGGAACTCGCCGAATCCGTGATGTTCGCGGGCAAGGCCGGATTCAATCCACAGTGAGCATTGCGACTGCTGTATAGCAGCGTGCCGCCACGAAGCAATGTGCTTTGCCAACGGCGACAGCGAGGAACGCGTTCGCGGAACTTGCCGCACGGCATACATGAAACGCGCGACTGGTTCACAGCGACTTGCGTTCGCGCGCGATGCCGAATGGTTTGAAGGTCGCCCGCGCCTCTGTCAAAAAGGCACCGATGTCGGTGCATCTCAAAAGGTAACTATCATGTCCAAAGTCTGGCTGATTACAGGTGCGTCCCGAGGTTTGGGCCACTCCATTCTCGAAGCAGCGTTGCAGGCCGGCGGTAAGGTACTCGCGAGCGCGCGCGACATAGCGCGATTCGCCGATTTGCAGGCGCGCTACGGCGAGCGTCTGGCTACGTTCGAACTTGACGTCACGAACGAACAACAGGCGAAGGAGGCCGTGTCCGAAGCCGTTCGTCTCTTCGGTAGCCTGGACGTCCTCGTCAACAATGCCGGCTACGGCCACATTCAGCCGTTTGAGTACGTGCGAGCCGAAGATTTTCGTGCGCAGATCGAGACCAATCTCTTTGGCGTGGTGAACCTTACCCGTGCAGCCATCCCGGTGATGCGTGCGCAGGGCGGTGGCCACATCTTTCAGGTTTCATCGGCAGGCGGCCGCATCAGCAGCCCGGGACTTTCGGCTTACCAGGCTGCCAAATGGGCGGTGGGTGGATTCAGCGACGTGGTGGGCAAGGAGGTCGCGCCCTTCGGGATCCGCGTCTGTACGCTTGAGCCAGGTGGCATGCGTACCGAGTGGGGCCATGAGGCTCGCGCGACACTGCAGAGTCTGCCGCAAGATTACGAAGCATCGCTGGGAGACTTCAAGGCGCTCATGGATGCCTACGTCGGCCATGAAGTAGGCGATCCTGAGCGCATTGCGAAGCTGATTGTGGCGCTCGCCTCGCGTGCAGCGGTGCCCGCGCGCCTCGTGCTTGGCTCGGACGCCTGGCAGGTCGTCGAAGCCGAGGAACAGGCGCGCCGCGAGACGATGCAGTGCTGGAAAGCCGTCACCCTCGCTGCCGATTTCGGCGCGGCACCGCCTGCATGGCCGTCGGAGTGATGCGATGCGAGTTGTCCTGATCGGCGCAACGGGCATGGTCGGCCAAGGCGTATTGCGTGCGTGTCTCAAGGCCCGGGACGTCACCGAAATCATCGTGGTGGGCCGGCGCACGCTGCCTGGCTACGAGGATCCGCGGTTAAGGGTCTTCGTTGTCGCCGACCTGAATAGCTTCGACGCCGCAGACGATACATTCGCCAACGTCGACGCATGCTTCTTTTGCGTCGGCGTATCTTCTTTCGGCATGTCCGAGTCGGCGTACAGAGCGGTGACCTATGACCTCACCCTTCATCTCGCGCAACAACTGCTTGCCCGCAGTCTGGGCATGACAATGGTGTATGTATCGGGGGCAGGCGCGGACAGCAGCGAGCAGGGCAAGTCAATGTGGGCCCGAATCCGGGGACAAACAGAAAACGCGTTGCAGCGGCTGCCGTTTCAGCGGTTGGCCATTTTCCGGCCCTCCGCGATCGTTCCTGAAGACGGGATCCAGTCGCGCACCGCCATTTACCGGTGGATGTATGCCGTGCTCAAACCACTACTGATGCTGCTCCGGCGTATAACTCCAGCTAGCATATTGACCACTGGAATTATTGGCGACGCCATGCTTAATGTCGTACGTCGCGGCGTGCCGCAACCTGTCCTCAACTCGGCCGACATTTATCGATTGGCCGTCACACAGACATGACCGCAACGTCAGACTGCGGGTAGGAGCGGTTAATCGAACGCGGTTTCGTGGTTGCGTACGAAACGGCTGACCGAGCGACGACCGCTTGCGAGGTATATGAGCCATCCCCACGGCGCTGCAAATTGACGGGAACAATAGTAGTAAGAACTCGCTCGATGCCGACCATTCTGATTTTTCACATGGGGATTCGCTGCTTGTCCATTCGTGCACAACCTGCGAAGGCAACCTGAAAGCTGAAATGGGCGGTCCGGATTGGCCTCTCGGAGTCAGCGATGACAGAAGCCATGGAACAAGCCGGCAGCCGTCGAACTGTTAAAGACATGGTTCGCATCTCGCAGGCTCGAATTCTTTGCTTTCGATTGAGCAATCTGGCCGGGACGTGATTGAGGACCAACCCCGGCGCGACCTGACACCCATCAGCAGAGCTTGTGATTTGTATGAAAAACAACATAGACTGAAGACTTAATCAGTCAGCCTGATGGAGAACCGATCATGGATTGCAAGTCTCGTCACTGCGCCTGCCCGGATTCCCCGCAATCCATTGAAAGCGGCCGGCGTACAGCGCTGAAGACAGGCCTCGGCATCGCACTTGCCGGAGCAGTCAGCACCGCTGCGCTCTCGGTGTCTTCTGTCTCTCTGGCCGCGGCACTCACGCAAAAAGAGCGTGACAATCTGACGCCCGATCAGATCATTGAAGGCATGAAGAAAGGCAACGAACGTTTTCGCTCGGGAAAGGCGCATCAGCACGACTATCTCGCCCAGAAACGGGCAAGTGCCGGTGGCCAGTTCCCCGCCGCCGTTATTCTCAGTTGTATCGACTCCCGCGCCCCCGCTGAACTTATCCTCGATTCCGGCATCGGCGATACCTTCAACGCACGTATAGCGGGCAATATTGCCAATGAGGATCTGGCAGGAAGCCTCGAATTCGCCTGCGCCGCGGCCGGAGCCAAGGTCGTGTTAGTGATGGGCCACACCGATTGCGGTGCGATCAAGGGCGCTATCGACAATGTCCAGCTTGGCAATCTGACCGGCTTGCTTGCGAAGATAAAGCCTGCCGTTGATGCCACGCAATATGAAGGGAAACGCACCGGCAGCAACATCGAATTCGTAGACAAGGTAGCAAGAGTCAATGTCCAGAACACGATCGACGACTTACGCAAGCGCAGCGAAATCCTGGCGTCAATGGAAAGGGATGGAAAGATAAAGATGGTAGGCGCGATGTATCACCTGAACAGCGGGAAAGTCGAATTTATGTCATGACATCGCTGCCGCGCGGCTTGGCACCAACTAGCCCGCCTCCTAGTTTGGCATTAGTGAAGGACAAAGCGACAGCTTGGGCCTGCCCGGCTACTCACCCAATGCGGAACTGAACGCGCTGCGATTTTCGGTCAGCGCCAACCATCGTCTTGCGGTCGAAGCGGACATCATAACGGCCTGGTTACGCAGCGATGCAGGCGACAGTCCCATAGTCGAAAATACGAATGGGCTGTTAGGGCAGTACTTCCCCAAAGGCACCGACCTGTCGGTGTATTCGCAGGCAAAACTCAACGCTGTGGCAAGACGATTGAATGAGCATCCGCGAAAGACGCTGGACTACGAAACGCCCGCTGAACGATTCCGGCAAACTATTGCATCCACCGGTTGAATCCGCCCCACAACTACTGCCGCTCCTTTGGATAGGCAAGTCGATCGAGTAGAACTTTCTGCTTGTTCAATAGGCGTGATCTTTCTTGTTCATGAAGATAGACCGATCGCGCGCATGATTTAACGCGAATGTTCGAGCTGGCCGCCTGGTAGCGTCCATTTGCGTCGCCGCACGCATGTGCCCATGACTGCATTGGAGCTTCGTCCCCGCCTATCAATCGAGCTTAGTGGATCATACCGATCGCCTGTCCATGGTCGGTCGCACGCTCTCCCGCGACTTCAACCAGAAGCGAATCGCCCATTGCGCAGTGTCGTTCAACTCCCTGGTGGATGGTTGTCGCACTGTGTTGGCCAGGACCCACGCCCAATTGGAGCGCCGCGTAATGCCTAAAAAGCGAAACGTCGACTCAGGCACACAGGCAAAGACCGCTGCGAAGCGCGAGATTGAAGTGCTGTCCCACGCATACACGAAAGCCGTGGAGTGGGGATATCTAGACTCACATCCGTTCAGGGGAGAGTTAGGCCAGGCGGGGAAAAACCGCGCACGCGATACATTGAGGACTGGGAGATCATGGAATGCCCTTCCCTGCAGTCGCGGCGATATTCGGGCAGTGTGCTGGCGATCCAGGCGCACGGTCGCATCAAACTTCTCAATGGAAGCGCCGCGGCGACCCGCTTCGGCTAAGGATGTCTGACCTGCAGGACGACGGGATTCATTTCACGCCAGGCAAGACCGAACACTCCACCGGCAAGCGTCTGATTATCGAATGGTCCGAAGAACTGCGCGAAGCCGTGGCTTTGGCGAAATCAGCTCGTCCGGTGAAGCTCGCGCCGTAGTTGTTCTGCAACATGCGCGGCGAGGGTTACTTCGACGAAGAGGCGGGCCGCGCCGGCGGATGGGACACGATGTGGCGCAACTTCATGACCAGGGTTCTGAAAACGACCAAGGTGAGAGGGAGGTGCACCGAGCACGACATGCGCAAGTGACGCGGAGACTTTGGAGCACGCCCGGGCGCTGTTGGCGCATGCCGACGGCAAGGTGACAGAGAAGATTTACCGGCGGAAGCCGGAACGCGTGAAGCCTTTGCGATGACTCGCCAAAGGGACAACCACCGTATAAAGGTACAGCCGGGAAACTCGGCAGGCTGGAAAGCCTTATGGGAATACTGGCGGAGAGACGGGCCGCCTCCGCCTATCACGGTACATCACGCATCATCACGCCCCTTCACTCAAGCCATTGTTTTACTTGCACTTTGTGTCTATATCCGTCTACCATAGGCCACTCAAATCCATGGCTAGATCATGGGTAGAAACGTGGGTATAAAAACAGGCGGAGAGCGCATGGCGCGGGGAATCGAAAAGCTGTCTGACCGCAAGGTTCAGACGCGAAAAGAGCCGGGATATATAGGCGACGGCGGCGGACTATGGCTGCAAGTGAGCAAGTCCGTAACGAAGTCATGGATATTCAGATACTCAAGGCATGGGAAGACCCACGACTTGGGGCTTGGTCCATACCCTGCCATCTCTTTGAAGGCTGCCCGCGATAGAGCGGCCGAACTACGCACTACCCTTGCAACGGGCAGAGACCCGATGGCAGAACGTGCCATTGCGAAGGCAGATGCCGCTAGCCGGATGACGTTCGACCAGTGCGCAGAAAAGTACATCGCTGCGCATCGTGGCGGCTGGAAGAACCCAAAGCATGCCGAGCAGTGGACTAACACCCTAGCAGCGTACGCGTCTCCAATCATTGGCGCTCTGGACGTGGGACACATCGACACGCCCCATATCGTCCGTGTTCTCGAACCGATCTGGACGACAAAGAACGAAACCGCCTCACGCGTGCGCGGCCGAATTGAACGGATTCTAGCGTGGGCAACGACTCACAAGTTGCGTACTGGCGACAATCCAGCCACGTGGAAGCATCACCTGGATACCCTATTACCTCCCCCTGGAAAGATACAGAAAGAGAAGCATCACGAAGCGCTGCCGTATCGCGCCATTTATGCGTTCATTCAAGATTTGCGGCGTCAGCGTGGCGTAGCAGCGCGAGCGCTTGAATTCACGATCCTGACGGCTGCGCGTACCGGCGAAACCATCGGCATGGTGCGCGACGAAGCGGACCTAGCGCAGAATATCTGGACCGTGCCAGCTGGTCGCATGAAGGCATCCAAAGAACACGCCATCCCGCTGTCGGAGCGCGCCGTCGAAATCCTGAAGGAAATGGAGGCTGCTCGCAAATCAGACGACGATTGCAAATTCATTTTCCCCGGATGGACCGGCGAAAAGGGGCTGTCGAACATGGCCATGCTGAAGCTGCTGAAGGACATGGGCCACGCCGGCCTGACGGTGCATGGATTCCGGTCCACGTTCCGCGACTGGGCCGGCGAACAAACGCACCACGCGCGGGAAGTCATTGAACACGCATTGGCACACCAGCTGAAGGACAAGGCCGAAGCCGCTTATCAGCGCGGCACGCTGTTTGAGAAGCGCCGCAGCCTGATGAATGACTGGGCCGCCTACATCGAGACTGAGCCGCCAGCAGCGCTGGTCGCCATCGCAGCATGACGAATGCCCCGCTTAGTACGGGGCTTTTTCATTCTAGAGAAAAAACTCTAAACCACTGTTTTCGTGATGAGCGGTGACGATAGATTAATCGCCCGCATTTCGCGTGATTACTTGGATGGGGAAACGAACTGTCGCACGCAGAACCCACAAGAGGAAGCGCCGTCTAGCTTCGTCCATCATGGAACCATCCTAACTAATTGGATGAACCGCAAACATGGACCAGAAACCGAAGCGAATTCTGCGTATCACGGACGTCATTCACAAAGTCGGCATGCCGCGCTCGTCGGTCTATCGCGCAGCCTCGCTTGGCGAGTTTCCGAAGCCTATCAAGCTGGGCGAAAAAGCGTCTGGATGGCTTGAATCGGACGTGGACGCGTGGATTGACAGCCGCGTAGCAGCATCGCGCACGCAATAAAAAAAGGGCGCCAATCATGCGACTGGACACCCTCCAAGACAAACCTAAAACCACACACAAGTTTACCACCATGCTCCAGAGATTTTCACGCGAATTCACGTTCGATCTGTTCATCGTATTCCTCATCAATGCTGTGCTGGGAGTGACGCGATGAGCGATAGCCAATACTTGACGCCTGCAGATTTACTTGCGTGGGAGAAAGTCAACTCTGCCATGCTTCGTGACGAAGCGGAGCGTCAGCGGCGCGTTGTGGATGACGCCGTTATCAAGAGCGTGATGCAAGCGAGGCAACGCGGCGTGGGCCTGCATGAGGCTGGACGCTTGATCGTGCGTAACTTTCACTATGGCTGCCGCGATGGCATCAACTACACGCCCGCCGCTGTTCGTCGCGCGCTGCAGTCCATCGGCTGGGAGCCGAAGCGCAAGCAAGCCGGAGGTGACGCCGAGTGAACGCGTTCATTTCGATTGAAGAAATCCGTGCCATGCAGAAGGCTGGCAGGCTGGATGCACCTGCAGCGCCCGAGCATTCGCCGCGCCCCAAGAAAAAGCAGCCGCCGCGATACCCGAAGCCTGAAGGGCTGCTGAAATGGGAGGCTGAACAGCGCGAGGCGAGGAAGGCCGCGAACGACAACGCACGCGCCGAAGATGCGGCTGTTGATGATGAAACCGTCGATTCCGACGTTCGAATTTCGATGATGCTGGCGGATCGCATGGCCGGCACGTTCCTTTATGAGCACGGCGGCAAGGGCTGGCGCGTGTATCTGGATGGCCGCTGGGAGGCGTGCGCGACTGGCGAAGAAACCGAAATCGCTAAAGTCATCGGGCCTGCAATTCTGAAGGAAGCGCTGGGCAGTACCGCCAGCGACCCTGACGCTGCTGGACGCATGATCCGACTGGCGAAGCGCGCCATGTCCGCTGCGGGCGTGAGCGCAGCGCTGCAGTTGGCGCGCTCAGACCGGAGGCTGGCAGCAAGACCGGCTGATTTCGACCAGGACCCCGACCTGCTGAATGTGGCCAACGGCGTCATTCATTTGCCCAGCGGCGAACTGCGCCCACACAGCCCCGAGATGCGCATGGTTCGCCAGTCGCCCGTCGAGTACAAGCCCGACGGGCAGGCGCCGCAATGGCTCAGGTTTCTGGACGAAATCAGCTGCAATGATGCGGACTGGGTGGACTACTTGCGCCGTGCGCTTGCGTACACGCTTAGCGGGCGCGTGAATGAGGAAATGCTTTTCTTCATGCTGGGGCGCGGCGCGAACGGCAAAAGCGTGCTGGTGAATGTACTGCGGGCCGTGCTGGGGCCGTTCGTCGGGAGCGTGCCGACCAGCTTTCTGGCCACGTCGAAGAACGACAACAAGGAATCCGCATCGCCGGTAAAGGCCAGCCTTCAGGGTTTGCGGATGGCGCTGGCGAACGAGGTTGAGGCAGGGGCGAAACTCAGTTCGCAGACGGTCAAGGAAGTGACGTCCACGGAAGCGATTGCAGCGCGCCACCTGTACAAAGACCTGTTCAATTTCGCGCCCACGCACAAGCTTTGGGTGCGCGGCAACCACAAGCCGATCATTACGGATAACGATGAAGGCATCTGGCGTCGTATCGCGTTGATACCATTCGAGCGCAATTTCTCGCCGGACGAGCAAGACAAGCGGCTGGAAGAACGTCTGCTTTCCGAACGCGAGGGAATCTTGGCGTGGCTGGTGGCGGGCTATGCGGAGTATCTGTTGCACGGACTGCGCCCCGCCAGGCGCGTTGCTGCCGCCAGCGCCGCGTATCGGGCGGATTCAGACCTGGTTGGCCAATGGCTTGACGAAGATGCGCTGATCGATCCGGCTATGTCATGCGCGAAGGATGACGCTTACGGCTCTTACGTCGCGTGGTGTGGCCGCCAGGGCGTGGCCGCAATGAGCAAAACATCGCTCACGCGTGCATTCGACGAGCGGGGAATCGCGTCTGGAAAGACAAACACGCAGCCACGCGTGCCGATCTACAAGGGATTTTGCCTATCGCGAGACACGCGGCCCTTCTGACTGTCCGACTTGTCCGACTTTGGAGGCGTTTTTGGCAAAGTCTCTAGATTTTCATTACATGAGAGGACTTTACGGAAATCGCTCCCAAACCCGGACAAGTCGGACAGTTCGCCAATGACAAAACGTACACAGTTGCACCGCATCCTTGATGACATGCGAAAGTTGTCCCTGGCACTGCTTAGGGAACGCAGGTTTACTGCGCGTGCTGGTGATGTACTGTTGCTGGTCGGTGTGGCAATCGGTGATGCTGAGTGCAAGCCCCATGACAGCGCACAAGCTGGAAGGCTACGTGGGGCATGCCACGGCCAACGATAGTGCGCAGGCTGGCGAGCCTTGAGCGTGTTGGCCTGGTGGCGCGTGATGGTAGGGGCAGATACAGCCTGACTGATGAAGCCCGCAGGCGTGCCGCTGGCGTGCCGTAGACGTGGGATGGCGGCCTGTGGGTGGCAGGCTGGTAGGCGGTGGGTTTGTAAGGCTTCAGAAAGAAAAGGTACTCCGCGATGGGGTGGCAACTGCGGGAGCAGTCTACCCCCGGAAGCCGATATCTGCGTGCGTTCGCAGAGCGAACTTTATGATTTCATTCGTTGCACCAAAACAACGCCCAGCAACGAATGTTGCGGACTGGTGAAATAAACAACCCCACTCCGAGCGCCGCTTTACATCGTGAAGTGCAGTGAACCCCGTGAAGTTCGATGAAGTTGCGTGAACGTACGTGATTGATTTAATTGATAAAAGGTCGCACAAGTGCGAAAAGCGCGGGTATAATTGCCACAAATACTCCCTGGGATTCCTAATCACCATGATCGAAAACATTGAACCGGCGTACAGCACCGCAGACGCCCGCACCCTGATGGCCATTGCCGAACGCGCAATCGCTGCGGACGCAGCAGATGCACGACGCCGCGCCGATGCTGGCCGCAACGTGCGCACGAATCCGTTTATCAGCGTGATCGATTCCGCTTCGCGCGCCCTTGGCTACCAAGACGTGGGGGCTGAAGATGCGCCGCGTCGCGTGGCAAAGCCCGCTGCTGCGTCCGAAGAAATTTCCCTGCTGGACCTGATCGCGGACGGCAATCCTGTCCCGGATGGCGTCTACGCGCTGAACATGCATCCCACCGGGCAGACCGTTGTGCTCGATCCTCGCGCCGTGATCGAGGCAAACAGCCGATGCGCTGCCGCTGGTGCCCGCATCGTTGTCGCGACGCCCCGCGACAGCCTGAAGCTGATCGATGGGCAGCGCACCGATGCTCTGTACGGCTTCCGGGATGACGCCGGCATTGTCCGTGTGGTAGACCCCGCTCCGTTCGCTGCCGTGGCCGATGGCGCATCCGCAACGGTGCAAGCCGTCCCCGTGCATGACGCATCCATTACCTGGTCCACCGCACCGTCGTATGCGTTCACGACCAGCATCACACGCCCTCAAAACATCGCTGTCGGCGGCGGCGAATTCCTGCGCCGCAACCTGGTTGAATCGGTGCTGCGCGGTATCGGACAGCTGGCGGATACGATCCTGCTGAATGCGATTGACGCGGCCACGCCTGCCGCCTGGTCAGGCTTCGGCGCGGCTGCTGCGCGCAATCTGGAGTTTGGGAACCTCCGGGCACTGGTGGGCACTGGCGGCTTTGGTGCGGCCGTGCGTCAGGACGGCACTCTGGCCGTGCAAGGCATCGACGCCGAACTGACGAGTTCACACAGCAAGACGTTCGTCGGTGCCTTTGGCCGCGCCGCAGTCATGCTGTGGGCCGACCTGCGCATCGTTGCGAAGCGCACGTCAATTGACGGATCCACGAGCATCACGTGTTTCGTGAATGCGCTCCCTGCTGTGCCTGACGCTGCGGCGTTCTGGGAAGTGTCAGCATGATGTTCGGTCACAGCGGCCTGTTCGCCCGCCTGCGCGCTGCTGTGATCGGCAACCCGGTTGCGACCGAGTTGCCGACCGACGAACCGCCCACGGCCTGCGCTCTGCTGATCGCAGGTTTGAGCTTCCATCACCGCGACAATGACCCGGAAACGGATGCACCACGCGTCATCTGCATGGCAAGCGATGGCCGAGCGGGCTTTCAGTACGCGAACGACACGGCATCCGCGTGGCTGCGCGAGCGCTTCAGCATGAATGACGAGCAAACGAAGCGCGCGATGCGCATGCTGCGTGATCGGTTCGCTGAGTGGCAGCGCATGGATGGCATAGCAACGCGCGGCAATGGCCAACGAAAATGGATGACGGATTACTAACATGGCACAAATCACTTTCAGCACGCCGACCGATGTTGTTGAGCGCGTGGAAGCCGAGCGCGTTCGCATGGAGCAGACGCTGGGCATGCGGTTCTCCACGTCGCAAATCCTGACTGGCCTGATTAACCGCGCTCTCGAAGCGCCGCAGCAAAACAAATTTCAAACCGCGCCTGCCGGGTAAATAGCAGGACTGGTCAGCCGCGTTACCAGCTCGGAAAGGACGCGGCCACGGCCTGGCCCACCGTGGTCTACAACGGGCCACACCCTTCGCCATCCTGGGGCCGGAAATGCCAGGTACTACTACGAAATCATATGAGCCGAACCACACTTATCGAAGCGGCCGACCAGGTTGGCGAAGCCAGCGCGACGCTCGCGCGCTATCGCTCATTGCTGGCCGCTGCCGGCAACATCAACGCGCCAGCCGTAACGCACGCGGTGACCGACATTCGTCGCGTCGTCGCGCAGCTGGAATGCACCGCCGTTGCGCTTGCGTCCGCTCAACGCCTGGAGGCCTCCGCACCATGAAATCACTTCTTGCGACGCTGTTTAAACGCCGCGTCGAAGCTGTACTGCCGCCCGCACCCGAACCGAAGTCGATGCCCACAGCGACGGCCCCCAGTAAGCGCAGATACGGCAAGGGCAAGCGCCGCCATCCGGCGCCAAAAGGTGCGCGCCGTATCGATCCCAATGGCCCAATCATCCGACAGGTACGGGGCGAGTGATGGCGAACGTTGATAGCAACAATCTTTTTGTGCTGTGCGTCGCGATGATTTCCACGGCCGACGCTCTATCGCATGACGCAAGCATATCGGCCGATCTCAACGCCGCTGCGGGCCGACTGCGTAACGCGATGAAGTCCTGGAAGGGTGTTGCCTATGCTTTTCGTGACGTGACGCCGCCAACGACTGGAGGCGCCTCGAAATGACAATACGTGTTCATGGAGCGCCCAGGGGCCGCGACGTTACCCGCAACATCAATGCAGGCGACCCGTTCGACCGCGCGGTGGAGTTGATTTTAGGCCCGCGAATGCCTGGAGACGATCCTGAGCGGCGGCGTAGCGAAGCCCTCGCATTGGCTGCGGCTGCTATGCGGGCAGCTGGCGAATCCGTTTTGGCAAACATGGCTGGCAGTCACGCAGCCGTTTAAACGAACCACTACCATCGATACCTAGATGAACAATCACATCGAAATTCTTGCATCGAACCTCGCCCGCGCGCACGCGCAAGCGATCCACGATGATCTACGCGTGCTGGCGGCGCACCCCGATGAATCGGCCGATCAACTGACAGAGGAAATCGCGTCGGCCATTGAAAAACATGCCGAGCGTCTTGGGGTCTGTCTTTGCACCCACGAACAACTGTTGACAAGCTGTTGACCTTTTCTCGCAATGGTGTATTATCGCTGTCAGGCATAGCCTACGAGGTTACCCCAGCTGATCTGGTGGCCGCCTGAAGCCCGCGAAAGCGGGCTTTTGTGTTTCTGGCGTGACTATTCGAAGCAGCTATATTTAGTTCCGAGCAGCCCATTATCATCCGTACACCGAATATCCAGTAGCTTCCCGGCTTCTGCAAGCACGGCGTAGGCGCGATGGGCCTTATCATATCCGCCACAGCATACCGGCCACAGCACAAGGTCAGCAAACTGCATCAAAACCGATTCTTTCGTTTTGATGCGAAACTCAAACAAAGTGCTGTGCAGTTGTTCCACTGTCAGCGGTCGATACTTCAAAGATGTGCCCGCGTTAAATGGCAACCCGTGCTGGCGCATCTCATCGAAATATCCCTTAAATTGCTGCTCCGTTGGTTTATCGCTTCGCTCCAAGTAGACGCGCAACCTGATGCCGTCGTGAAGCGCAACCTTCGCAGCGCGCTCTACCGCAATAGTAAATGCGGTCCTGCAAAGCTTCCAGCGACGATCACCATACTGCTCCATATAGCGCTTGTTGTAGCCAGGTCTATCAATAACGCACGCGAGTACGTGAATTGGCAAGCTTACAATTAGAGTCGTAAGCTCGTGCATGAATTGGCTGTAACGCTCCTTCGTCAATCCATCAAGCCAACGGAACCTCTTCGTTTTGTTTCGGATGTCATATGAGCGCAGCGGCGCGTCCGCCATCTCGGTCCAGCGCTCGCGAAATGCTTTGATTGCAGCTTTAGCGGCATCTTCATCGTCCGATTTGATCAGCAAACCTCCCAGCGCGAACCAGTCCGGACCCTTGGCGCTTGCGTCTCTGCTACGGTCAGGGTCGCGCGCCCCTGAGTCGTCCATGTAAAAATGGTATTCGGTTTTTTGCATGCCGTAACTATGACATATAGCCAGACTTAAACAATCAGCCTTTCGGGTTTTGCCGTCAACCTGACAAGCAATCGCCGTCACGCAGAAGTTTTATACACAAGAGGCAGCTTCTGGCGGGGCTTCGACTTTGCATCTGTATGCCCACGTGATTTGATTTTCACACGGCGCGTCGAGCGCTAGGCGTCCACTGCAACAATTGACGAATTTGCGATTGCAGTACCGCTGATCGACATTCATCGCGCAAATCTCCCCACTTTCCTGCGAATGCACCGCGCATATAAGCGCCCGCAACTTCTTGAAATCCTACTTCGGAAAATTTCGGCAGCACACGAAATACCGACTCAACCCCGCATTCAGATGACGCTTCCCGCAAGCGATCAGCTACTTCGCTTTGAGCGAAATTCAATGTTTCCTTCAGAACGAACATGTAGGGGTCAGCGATCTGGAGCGATGAGATCATTGATGCCGCGCATTCAACGTCGCCCCGCGACAGAGAAATCCCTCTCGCACTGGATAGCAAATGGTAGGTTCCCCACCACCCAGCTACCTCCTTTGTGACAGTTACAAATGCCAAGCACTCACCCAGTACTCCGGGATATGCATCGTCTAGTCGATAAACATGATACTGCGTGGGGTCAGACATAAAACCTCTCTCAGCGGTTATTCAGTACTCTCAACATCAGTATCTTCATCGCGCCAACGCTACCTGTGCACACCGCTTGACCGCAAACGGGCCGGCATGCAAACGAAAAAGCCCTGCTCACCGAAATGAACAGGGCTTTCTACTGCACCGCGTTTCGCCACATGGGTAAAACATCGATGATAAATCAAAATCCTTTGAAATCAAGGATTTAAAATTCGTTCTGGCGGAGAGACGGGGATTCGAACCCCGGATAGGTTATTAACCTATACACGCTTTCCAGGCGTGCGACTTAAACCGCTCATCCATCTCTCCGGCGGGGAGCCGAATTATAGCAAACTTCGCGCCCTGCGCCACACCCCTTGCGCAAACGAGGCTAAGGATGCCGGATATAGTCCACCAGCGCCCTCGCGTAAGCATCCGGTTTACGGTCGATCAGACTCACCCCGATCGCCACCAGAAACCCCGCCGGCACGCCGAACACGCCCGAGCTGATCGGCTCGATGCCGAACCAGCGGGCGCCGGTGAAGCCCGTCATCTGCGTGAAGAACGGATACGTCGAAACGATGTAGTAGATGCACACCAGCAGCCCCGCCACCATGCCCGCGACGGCGCCGAGCCGCGTCGTGCGCTTCCAGAACACGCCGAGCACCAGCACGGGGAACAGACTCGACGCCGCCAGCGAAAACGCCGCCCCCACCAGAAACAGAATATTCCCCGCATTCAGCGACGCCACATACGACGCGAACAGCGCCACCCCCAGCAACAGAATCTTCGAGATCGTCACACGCCGCTGGCTCGACGCGTTGGGATCGACCATGTGGTAATACACGTCGTGTGACAACGCGTTGGCGATCGTCAGCAGCAAACCATCCGCAGTCGAAAGCGCCGCGGCGAGCGCGCCGGCCGCGATCAGGCCCGACATCACATACGGCAGTCCCGCAATCTCCGGCGCGGCGAGCACGACCATATCGGGCTGCATCTGGATCTCGCTCCAACGCACGATCCCATCGGCGTTGGTATCGGCGAGACTGATCAGGGTCGGCTCCACCTTGCGCCACTGCGTGAGCCATTGCGGCAGATCGGCAAAGTGATGGCCGACCAGGTTGCTCAGAATCTCGTACTTGATCAGCACCGCGAGCACCGGCACCGTCAGATAGAACAACGCAACGAAAAAGAGCGTCCAGCCGACCGAGCGTCGCGCGGACGCCACCGACGTCGTCGTGTTATAGCGCGTCAGGATATGCGGCAGGCTCGCGGTGCCGAGCGACAGACACAGCAGCAGCGAAAGAAAATTGCGCTCATGGATGCGCCGCTCTTCATCGTTGACGGCGGGAAACGGCTCATGCATCGGCACCGGCGCGGCCGCGCGCGCCAGCATTTCGTCGCGGCGCTGGGTCCAGACGATCTGCGCTGCGGCGGCATCGCGCGGAAACTGTTCGAGCGCCCTTTCGCGCTCCTTGATGTCGCGCAGCGGGCCGTTGTGGCGGCGCAGATCGGCGACCTCTTGCGTGAGCCGCTGCTTTTCGTCGACGAACGATTGCGGCAACGTGTCGAGCCGCATCTGCATCAGCGTGGCGCGGCGTCGATAGTCGTCGCGCACGGTCTGCTCGAGCGGCTCGTCGCGCACTTGTTTCTCGAGGCTCTCCATGCGCTCCATCAAACGGCCGTAGCTGAATTGCGGCGCCCAGCCGAGGCCGTCTTTATGCGCGATCATCGACACCGGGATCAGGATCGCCGCGATCAGGATGATGTACTGCGCGACCTGGGTCCACGTGACAGCGCGCATGCCGCCCAGAAACGAGCACACGAGGATGCCCGCGAGTCCGCAGAAAATGCCGACGGCGAAATCCACGCCGATAAAGCGCGTCGCGATCAGGCCGACGCCCTGGATCTGCGCGACCAGGTAGACGAACGAGCACAGGATCGCGGCCAATGCCGCGAGCCCGCGCACCGCGTTGCTCGAAAAGCGCGTGCCGAGAAAATCGGGAATCGTGTAGCGCGCGAGCTTGCGCACGTAGGGTGCAAGCAGAAACGCGACGAGGCAATAGCCGCCGGTCCAGCCCATCAGATACGCAAGACCGTCGTATCCGGTCGAATAGATCGAACCGGCCAGCCCAATGAACGACGCGGCCGACAACCAGTCGGCCGCGGTCGCCATGCCGTTGAACGCAGAGGGCACGCGCCGCCCCGCTACGTAGTATTCGACCAGATCGGACGTGCGTGACAGCACGCCGATCACCGCATACACCGCGATCGGCACGAACAGGAACACGTAGCCGATCCACACGCCAGGGCCGTTCGTGCGCTCGATGCGCCACATCACATAAATGAACAGCAGGAAGCCGAGCGTATAGAACGCGTAGGAGCGGATCAGCCGGTGCGTGAGCTTCATCGGCTCAGCGTCCCGGGGGTGGCCGGCGCAGCGACGCCGGCATTCGTGTACGCGCTGGCGTCTGCATTCGCCTTTGCACTGGCATCCGCATCGAACGCGCGTTGCAGGCGGCGGTCGGCGCGCTGCATCAGCGCGATATACACGACGATCAGCGCGAGGTAGATCAGGATCGCGCCTTGCGCACCGAAATAGAACGGCAACCTGAAGCCCCCGATGCGCACTTCTGCCAATGCCGGTGCGATCAGCGGCAACACGAACGATACGACGAAGCCGATGGCCATCAGCGTCGCGATCAGCGCGACATTGAAACGCCAATACTTGCGATGCGCGAGCGCCATCGCCGCCGAGACCGCGGGCGGTTCGGGCGCTGGATTGAGCGTAGCGTGGGAGTGGTGCGGCGCGGCCATGCGCCTATGTATCAAAAAGCCACCGGGCAGGCAATCGGGATTGACCGCGCGGTGGCATTCATAGCGTGGCCCAAGGGGCCGAACTGTGCGTCAGATCAAGAGCACATCGTTCGATGCGCCCTTGCGAGGAACACAGATGAACCGGCGCTCAGAGCGACTCGCCGAGCTGATCGAGAATCGCCGGGTTCTCCAGCGTGGACACGTCCTGAGTGATCTCTTCGCCCTTCGCGAGCGAGCGCAGCAGTCGGCGCATGATCTTGCCCGAACGCGTCTTCGGCAGGTTCTCGCCGAAGCGGATGTCCTTCGGCTTGGCGATCGGACCGATCTCCTTGCCGACCCAGTTGCGCAGTTCGTTGGCGAGCTTCACCGCCTCGTCGCCTTGCGGACGCGCGCGCTTGAGTACGACGAACGCGCACACTGCTTCGCCGGTGGTGGCGTCGGGCCGGCCCACCACGGCTGCCTCGGCGACGAGCGGATTGGACACCAGCGCCGACTCGATCTCCATCGTTCCGAGCCGGTGACCCGACACGTTCAGCACGTCATCGATGCGGCCCATGATCGTGAAGTAGCCGGTCTCCTTGTCGCGCACCGCGCCGTCGCCGGCGAGATAGAGCGTGCCGCCGAGTTCCTCGGGGAAGTAGCTTTTCTTGTAGCGGTCCGGGTCGCCCCACACGTTGCGCAGCATCGACGGCCACGGACGCTTCACCACCAGAATGCCGCCCTGCCCGTTCGGCACGTCCTGGCCGGTTTCGTCGACGACCGCGGCCATGATGCCGGGCAGCGGCAGCGTGCATGAACCCGGCACGAGCGGCGTGGCGCCCGGCAGCGGCGTGATCATGTGGCCGCCGGTTTCGGTTTGCCACCACGTATCGACGATCGGGCAACGGCCGCCGCCGACGTTCTCGTGATACCACACCCACGCTTCCGGATTGATCGGCTCGCCGACCGTGCCGATGATGCGCAGCGTCGACAGATCGTAGCTCTTCGGATGCACTTTCTGGTCGGCTTCGGCGGCCTTGATCAGCGAGCGGATCGCCGTGGGCGCCGTGTAGAACAGCGAGACCTTGTGCTTGGCGATCATCTCCCAGAAACGCCCGGCGTTCGGATAGGTCGGCACGCCTTCGAACACGACCTGCGTGCCGCCAAGCGTCAGCGGACCATACGTGATGTAGCTATGGCCGGTGATCCAGCCGATGTCGGCGGTGCACCAGAACACGTCGGTGGGCTTCCAGTCGAAGGTCCACTTCATGGTCTGCGCGGCCCACAGCAAATAGCCGCCGGTGCTGTGCTGCACGCCCTTCGGCTTACCGGTCGAACCGGACGTGTAGAGAATGAACAGCGGATGCTCGGCGCCGACCCACTCGGGCGCGCATTGATCCGATTCGACCTGCGAGAGCTCGTGCATCCACAGATCGCGGTCTTCGTTCCATGCGACCTTGCCGCCGGTGCGCCGATAGACGATCACGCTCTTGACCGCTTCGCAGCCGCCCATCGCCAGCGCTTCGTCGGCGATGTTCTTCAGCGGCAATGCCTTGCCGCCGCGCATCTGTTCGTCCGAGGTCACGAGCGCGACGGCGCCCACGTCCACCAGCCGCTCATTGAGCGACTTCGACGAGAAGCCGCCGAACACCACCGAATGCGTGGCCCCAATCCGCGCGCAAGCCTGCATCGCGACGATGGCTTCGATCGACATCGGCATATAGATCACCACGCGGTCGCCCTTCTTTACGCCGCGCTTCTTCAACGCATTCGCGAAGCGCGACACGCGTTGCAGCAGATCCTGGTAGGTCACGTTGGTGACAGTGCCGTCGTCGGCTTCGAACACGATCGCGACGCGCTCGCCATTGCCGGCTTCGACGTGACGGTCGATGCTGTTATACGACGCGTTCAGCTGGCCGTCTTCGAACCACGTGTAGAACGGCGCGTTCGATTCGTCGAGCACCTTGGTGAAAGGCTTGCTCCAGCTCAGCGTCTCGCGGGCGAGGCGCCCCCAGAAGCCTTCGTAATCGCGCTCCGCTTCGGCGGCGAGAGCGCGGTACGCGTCCATGCCGGAGATCGTTGCACCCGCCGTTGCTTCAGCGGAGGGCGGGAAAACACGGCGTTCCTGAAGAACCGATTCAATCGCAGACATCGACAACCCCTTGGTGAAGATGAAACGTAAAACCTGTGCCGGCGCGCCCGTGACGCGCCATGTCCTGTTGACGCCGCGGCAAGCGCGGCGCTGTCTCCAACCTTCGCGGCCCGCGCGCCGCGCCGCCGACCGTGGGTCTGCATCACGCGGCGATGTCGCGCCGCAGCATGCGTGCGCGCGACGGGCCTGCCACTCTTGTGCTTAAACATAAGCGCTGCAACTTACCGGGCACTTACGCGAGCCGCATTGGATTGCCAGCGAAAACCCTTAGCTGCTGCCCCGTTGTTGCCAGGTTGCTGCCTTGTTGCCACGACGCAGAGGCAATGCACACGCGGCGCACTCAACCCTACGCGACCTCAAGCGGGCATGCTACTCGTTACGCGACGTTCATGTATTCGAACCCACATACGATGAGCGCAGCGCATGCGTTGCAGCGTCGAGCGCCCTGTCTGCGCCAGGCCTCGCGCCTTTACGCTGGCTCGCCCGGCCTCTTACAATGCTAACTGAACTAGCCGTCCGGATTCCAGCTTGAATCGCTACTCCCTGTTTCTCATTACCTCGATGTTGCTGGTCGGCAGCAATGTCGGAATCGGTAAATCGATCGTCGAGTTCGTCCCCGTCCCTCTGTTCGCGCTGCTGCGCTTCGTGATCGCGATGGCGGTGCTATGGCCTTTGCTGCGCGTCGCCAAGCTGCGCCGGGTCAAGCGCGACGAATGGGTCAACCTGTTTCTGCAGGCGTTATTCGGCACCTTCGGGTTTACGCTGCTGATGCTCAACGGCGTGCACCGCACCAGCGCGGTGGCGGCCGGCGTGATCACCAGCACGATCCCCGCGGTCGTCGCGCTGCTCTCGTGGCTGATCCTCAAGGAGCGTCCGAACGGACGAGCGCTAGCGTCGATCGCGCTGGCGATCGTCGGCGTGGTCGTCATCAACCTCGCGCACGTGGAGCAGAAAGCGGGCGGCGAAACGTCGTTCACCGGCAATCTGATGGTGCTCGGCGCAGTGTGCTGCGAATCGCTCTACATCATCCTGTCGCGCCGTCTCACCCAAACGCTCGCGCCCATCGACATCTGCGCGTACACGCACCTGTTCGGCCTGCTGCTGATGCTGCCGCTCGGCGCGAGTGCGCTCGCGCACTTCGACTATCGCGCGGTGCCGCTCGGCGTCTGGACCCTGGTGCTGTGGTACGGGCTGTCGGCCAGCATCTTTTCGTTCTGGCTGTGGATGAAGGGCATCCGCCATGTGCCCGGCAGTCTCGCGGGCGTGTTCAGCGCGGTGCTGCCGGTGGCGGCGGCGATCTACGGCATCACGTTTCTCGGTGAACGGCCCACGCTCGCGCATGGGTTCGCGCTCGCCTGCGTGATCGCGGGCATTGGGCTCGCAAGTCTGAAAGCGAGGCGCGTGCCGCCGGTGGCGTCCTGAGCACATCACTCACGCCGCCGACGCTCCCGCTCTGCCCCCACGCCGCCCCCCGCCTGCCCGCCGCGCCGCAGCAAACTCACCCGACGCTGTACAATAGCGCGCCTGACGCGAGCTTTTCCGGCCTCTCCCGGCTGTACACCGCGCCGTCTGCGCCCCGTTTGCGCGGCTTTGCGCAGCCGAACCGCGCGCATCGCAGCATGCCTGGGTCGCCGCGTTTAGTCCGTGTTCCGTCACCTGCGTTTCATCTGACTCTTGCCTATGTCCGCTCCGCGACCCGACTCTGCCCGTCAGCGCCGCCCGATGCGTCCGCTGCCCGCCATCATCTTCATGAGCCGCTGGCTGCAATTGCCGCTCTACCTGGGCCTGATCGTCGCGCAGGCCGTCTACGTGGTGCTGTTCCTCAAGGAAGTCTGGCACCTGGTCACGGCGTCGATGACGCTCGACGAAACCAACATCATGCTGGTCGTGCTCGGCCTGATCGACGTGGTGATGATCTCGAACCTGCTGATCATGGTGATCATCGGCGGGTATGAAACCTTCGTGTCGCGCCTGGGCGTAGAGGGTCATCCGGACGAACCGGAATGGCTCGACCACGTGAACGCCGGCGTGCTCAAAGTCAAACTGTCGATGGCGCTGATCAGCATCTCGTCGATCCACTTGCTGAAGACCTTCATCAGCCCCGACCAGAACACGACCCACACGATCATGTGGCAGGTCATCATCCACGTGGCGTTCCTGGTGTCGGCGCTGGTGATGGCGCTAGTCGACCGCCTTACCACCCATACGCATCCCAAGCATTTCGAAGAGCCCGCGACACTGCACGCCGTGGGTTCCATTAAAGGTTCCACTCCCCTGAAGGCGCACGACTGACCGCACTGCGCTGCGCGTCCGACAACAAGCGCCATTGTCCCCACTGAGCTAGCCATGACCGTCATCAAACAGGAAGACCTGATCCAGAGTATTGCTGATTCGCTGCAGTACATCAGCTATTACCATCCGCTCGATTACATCCAGGCCTTGGGCCGCGCTTACGAGCTCGAACAGAGCCCCGCCGCGAAAGATGCGATCGCGCAGATCCTCACCAACAGCCGCATGTGCGCGGAAGGCAAGCGCCCGATCTGCCAGGACACCGGCATCGTCACGGTGTTCGTGAAGGTCGGCATGGACGTGCGTTGGGATGGCGCGACGATGGGCGTCACCGAGATGATCAACGAAGGCGTGCGCCGCGGTTACCTGAACCCGGACAACGTGCTGCGCGCGTCGATCGTGAGCCCGCCGGAAGGCGCACGCAAGAACACGAAGGACAACACGCCGGCCGTGATCCACTACGAGATCGTCCCGGGCGACAAGGTCGACGTGCAGGTCGCGGCCAAGGGCGGCGGCTCGGAGAACAAGTCGAAGTTCGCGATGCTCAATCCGTCGGATTCGATCGTCGACTGGATTCTGAAGACCGTGCCGACCATGGGCGCGGGCTGGTGCCCGCCGGGCATGCTCGGCATCGGCATCGGCGGCACCGCCGAGAAAGCGATGGTGATGGCGAAGGAATCGCTGATGGACCCGATCGACATTCAGGACGTGATCGCACGCGGCCCGAAGGACTGGATCGAAGAGCTGCGCGTCGAACTGCACGAGAAGGTCAACGCGCTCGGTATCGGCGCGCAAGGTCTCGGCGGTCTGGCCACCGTGCTCGACGTGAAGATCATGGCCGCACCGACGCACGCCGCGTCCAAGCCGATCGCGATCATCCCGAACTGCGCCGCTACGCGTCACGCGCACTTCACGCTGGACGGCTCCGGCGTCGCCAGGCTCGAAGCGCCATCGCTCGACGCATGGCCGAAAGTGCAGTGGGAACCGAACACGGAAACCAGTAAGCGTGTCGACCTGAACACGCTGACACCGGAAGAAGTTGCCGGTTGGAAGCCGGGCCAGACGCTCCTGCTGTCGGGCAAGATGTTGACGGGCCGCGACGCCGCTCACAAGCGCATCGCCGACATGCTGGCAAAGGGCGAAAAGCTGCCGGTCGACTTCACCAACCGCGTGATCTACTACGTCGGCCCGGTCGATCCGGTGCGCGATGAAGCCGTCGGCCCGGCGGGCCCGACCACCGCGACGCGCATGGACAAGTTCACCGAGACGATGCTGTCCCAAACTGGTCTTATTTCGATGATCGGCAAGGCCGAGCGCGGACCGGTTGCGATCGAGGCGATCAAGAAGCACAAGGCTGCATATCTGATGGCGGTGGGCGGCGCCGCGTACCTCGTGTCGAAGGCGATTCGCAGCGCGAAGGTGCTCGCGTTCGAAGACCTCGGCATGGAAGCAATCTACGAGTTCGACGTGCAGGACATGCCCGTGACGGTCGCGGTCGACTCGACCGGCACGTCCGTGCACCAGACTGGCCCGAAGGAATGGCAAGCGAAAATCGGCAAGATTCCAGTTGCGACGGTTTAACGATTCGCAATTAGGCCTGTAGCGTGAGTCGAAAAGCCGGGGTATGTACCCGGCTTTTTTATTGCTACAGGCGGCACGGTGCGCGATACCTGAAACAATGTCGAAAGTTGCTTGTGAGTCCTTGGCTTTTTCAGGTATGGCGTTTATTGTTGTTGAAAAATCAAGGTCTCCCACACAAGGAAATGCCATGCAAGGCGATAAGAAAGTCATCGAGTATCTGAACTCGCAACTGAAAAACGAGCTGACCGCCATCAACCAGTACTTCCTGCACGCCCGGATGTACAAGCACTGGGGTCTCGATAAGCTCGGCAAGCATGAATACGACGAGTCGATCGGCGAAATGAAGCATGCCGACTGGCTGATCGAACGCATTTTCATGCTCGACGGCCTGCCGAATCTGCAAGACCTGCACAAGCTGTTGATCGGCGAGGAAACCAAAGAAATCCTCGAATGCGATTTGAAGCTCGAACAGATTTCGCAGAACACCTGCAAAGAAGCAATCGTGTATTGCGAATCCGTTCGCGATTTCATCTCCCGCGAAATCTTCGTGAAGATTCTCGACGACACGGAAGAACACATCGACTGGCTCGAAACCCAGCTCGACCTGATCGACAAGGTCGGCATCCAGAACTATCAGCAAACGGCAATGGGCGAGGTCGAATCCTGATCGCCCGGCGCTGAAACGGCCCGCACCCACACGGGCTCGTCCGGATGCACTGGCATCCGCGACGACCTGAACCGCGCGGGCGATATACTTGCGCACTTTCCCGTTTTTCCGGGTTTCCCTCGACCGGCGCGCCGCGCGTGCCTTCTTGCGCACTCTTCGCCTATGCCTGCACATTCGCCGTCCCCGACTGTCCGGACATTCACCCCGGGCGCCGCTTCGCGCGCGCCGGTCGGCATTTTTGATTCGGGTCTGGGCGGATTGTCGGTGTTAAGAGCGGTGCGTGCGCAACTGCCCGACGAAGCGATCGTGTATGTCGCCGACTCGCTTTACGCCCCGTACGGCGAGCGCGACGACGACTTCATCGCCGACCGCACGCTTGCCATCGGCGAATGGCTGGTCAAGCAAGGTGCGAAGGCGCTGGTAGTCGCCTGCAACACGGCGACCGCGCAATCCATCGCTCTGGTACGCGAAAAGCTGCCCATTCGGCTGGTGGGCGTCGAGCCGGGCATCAAACCTGCTGCGTTGCAGTCCAAAACTCGCGTGGCCGGCGTGCTCGCCACGCAGGTGACCTTGCGCAGCGCCCGCTTTCAGGCGCTACTCGAACGCTACGCGGCCGACTGCCGCTTTCTGTGCCAGCCGGGCCACGGCCTCGTGCAGGCCGTCGAGCGCTGCGATGTCGGCTCGGCCGAATTGCGCGCGCTGCTGCGGGGCTACCTGCAACCCATGCTCGACGCGGGCGCCGACACGCTGGTGCTCGGTTGCACCCATTACCCGTTTCTCGATGCGGCGATCCGCGACATCGTCGGCGACCGGCTGACGCTGATCGACACGGGCGTGGCCATTGCGCGTCAACTGGAGCGCGTGCTGGATCAGCACGGGCTGCGCGCCGCCCCGGACAGCGCGAACTCTGTTCCGCCCCGTTTTTATTCAACCGGCGACGGCACCCATCAACAACAGCTTGCGGCGACTCTGCTGCACATCGAAGCGGCCGTCGAACGGGTGCTGATTGTGTCGCCGCGCACCGCAGCCTCGGACTCCCAGGCCGCATAAAATGCGCGCGAGCGCCGTTTTGGCGCGCTAGCCGACGGGTTTTTGCGCATTTTCCAGGTTTTTGAGCTTACAACGGCCGCATGCGCCGGCGCCCGCCCATAGATGAATCCATTCTAAGAGTCTGGTTTTGTTACAAAAAATCATGCAGGACACTTGCCAAACGACCCAAACAAAATGATAATAATTCGCATTAACGTTAGCCATGACGCCTGCCATGATTGTCTGTGTCTGCAAATCTGTTTCTGACCGCACGATCCGTTCCTCTATCGCGGATGGCATCGACTCGTTCGACGAGCTTCAGTTTGAACTCGGCGTCGCGTCATGCTGCGGCAAGTGCGAAGAATCCGTGCGTGACGTCATGATGCAAAGCGGCGTATGCGCAACCCGCTGCGGCATCGTCGAGCATCACACCCAGGCCGTACCGCTGACGTTCTACGAACGCAAGGCCGCCTGAGGTCTGCTTTCACCGCGCGGCGCAAGCCGTGCCTCGGGGCGAGCGCCCCGCAGTTTCACGCTGCAACACGCGTTATCCCACTGCCGTCAGCAAGCCAGTATTCGTACCAGCCAGCTACCCGCTCAACTGTCAAAAGGAGTTTGAGATGGAATTGCTGATTGGTTTCGTGACTACTTTGTTTATTTCGCTGCTGATCTTCCGAACATGACGATGTCTTGTCTGACGCGCTGCCTCGACAGCGCGCTGCCACGCTAGCATGCAGACCTCGCCTACCGTTTCAGCCGGCACCGTGCCGGCTTCGCCCGCTCGTACGAATTCCCGCGTGATGACCGCGACCGCCGCAGTGGCGGTGCTTCACGTTGCCGCGATCATGACGCTGCGTCATGAACCCGTGCAGGCCACGCTCGAATCGCACGTGATGACCGCGCAGTTGCTGCCGCCGGCGCCGCTTGCCGCGCCCGTCGCGATGCAATCCATCGCGCCGCCGCCGCCCAAGCCGACGCCGCCGGTTCATACGAAGCCCAAAATCCAGCCGAAGCCGACCCCGACGCCCAAGCCGACGCCTACGCCGTTGCCGCAGGCAGCCGCGCCGTCGCCGACGCCGGTCGCGGCTCCTGATCCGACGCCGCCCGCTCCCGCCGCACCGGCGGCGCCGCCCGCTGCGGCCGCCCCCGCGATCGGTCGCGAGACGCTGGAAATCAGCGCGCCGAAAAACGTTTCGCACATCGAGTGCAACATCGCCAAACCCGACTATCCGTCGCTGTCGAGGCGACGCGGCGAAACCGGCACCGCCTACGTGAAGTTCGTGGTCGGCCTGAGCGGCAAGCTCGAGAGCATCGAGCTGAAAAAAAGCAGCGGCTTCAGCCGTCTTGACGACGCCGCGCTCGCCGCGGTGCGCGCAAGCGCCTGCAAGCCCTATCTCGAGAACGGCCAGCCGGTTCGGGCCGCGTACGCTCAGCCTTTCGACTTCAATCTGACCGATTGAAGCAGATTTCAAATAAAAAGGAATTGCAATGCAAAACTACGGATTGGCGCACGTGTGGGCGCAAGGGGATTTCGTGACGCGCGGGATCGCGCTCGCGTTATTGATCATGTCGGTGATGTCGTGGAGCGTGATCGTCATCAAAAGCTGGAACGTGATGCGCCTGAAGCGTCTCACGAAGAATGCCGAGCAGGCGTTCTGGCATTCGGACGATCTCGCCGACGGCGTGCAGAAACTCGGCGCAGGCTCGTCGACGCCGCAGGACAATCCGTTCCTCGCGCTCGCGCTGTCGGGCCAGGAAGCGGCCGATCACCATCACCAGACGCAACCGCATCTGCATGACCGCATGGACGTGTCGGACTGGGTCACGCGTTGTCTGAAAGACACCATGGATGAAAGCGTCGCGCGCATGCAGAGCGGCCTTGCGATCCTCGCGTCGATCGGCAGCACGGCGCCGTTCGTCGGTCTGTTCGGCACCGTGTGGGGCATCTATCACGCGCTGCTGGCGATCGGCGCGAGCGGCCAGTCGTCGATCGACCAGGTCGCCGGCCCGGTCGGCGAAGCGTTGATCATGACCGCGTTCGGTCTGTTCGTCGCGATCCCCGCGGTGCTGGGCTACAACGCACTGACGCGCGCCAACAAGTCGGTGGTCGCCAAGCTGAGCCGCTTTGCGCATGGCTTGCACGCATTCTTCGTGACGGGCGCCCGCCTGTCGTCGTCCAAGCGCGGCGACGGCCTGCGTCTCGCGACCCGCGCGAACTGATCGACGAGGCACTCCGATGGCAATGAGCCCCTTCGCCGGCGACGATGACGACGGCCTGATGAACGAAATCAACATGACGCCGCTCGTCGACGTGATGTTGGTTCTCCTGATCGTCTTCATGGTGACGATTCCGGTGATTCGTCACGCGGTCAAAATCGATCTGCCGCATGCAAGCAGTCAGAAGGAAGACACCAAGCCCGCACAGGTTACAGTCTCGATCGACGCCGACGGCAACGTGTTGTGGGATGACAAGAAAGTCGACGAGGCAGCGTTGAGCGCGAAGATTGCAGAGGCCGCGCAAGCGAACCCGCAGCCGGAACTGCATCTCGATGCGGACCGCAAGGTGCCGTACGAGAAAGTCGCGCAAGTGATGTCGGCGGCGCAGGCCGGCGGCCTCACGAAGATCGGTTTCGTCACGCAGCCCAAGACGAAATAACGCGGCAGGCAAAAGCGCGACGGATTAAGCAGCGCCTGCCGAAAAGCGCACAAAATCCCTTGAAACAAGGGCCAAAAAAAGTAAAAGGCCTTCATCGTCAGATGAAGGCCTTTTTTTGTGCGCACTCGGCGCCTTCGGGCGGCGGGATCATTTGCCATCGTTCGACGATTGATTGCTCGTGTCTCCGCATGCGACAGCCGTGATCGACACGGACAGCGCGGTCAGCCCTATCAGGCCCGCTATGATAGCGGCCATGAGTTTCCGCATAAGAGACTCCTTAGCGAAGGGATTTCACTATAAGCCCGCGAGGGCGCGCATTCAAGCAAACAGCCATTGAAAGTACTCATGACAAGCCGTGCTTAAATGCTAAAAGCGATGCCGCAGCGCATGAGCCCTGCTATGGCGCAACCGCGAGCGACGCTTGCGCCGTGGCCTTGTCCTCGCTCCCGGGACACTCGCCTATGATGTGCTTGCCGTCGTCCGGATCGAGCATCTCGACCAGATAGTCGACGAACGCGCGCACGGCCGGCACCATTCCCTGGCGCGATACGAAGACCGCGTACAGTTGCGGCGTCGGCAAGGTCCACCCCGGCATCACCGGCGACAATTGTCCCGCGCGCAGCGCGGCGCCATACATCATTTCCGGCAACGCGGCGATGCCGACGCCGGCAAGCACCGCCTCGCGAATCGTCATCAGATCGGCCGTAACGAGCCGCGGCTCGTGCTCGTGCGAGTGACGTGTGCCATCGGGCGAAATCAGGTTAAAGACATGGCGGCCGTCGCCGGTCGGCACGTCGAGCGTTTCGAAGCGGCTCAGATCGGCCGGCAGTAGCGGCGGTGCATTCTGCTGCAACAGGCTCGGCGCCCCCACCAGCATCTGCTGCGTGCGCCACAGCGGCCGCACGACGATGTTGGCATTTTCCGGCGGATCGGAGCGCACGCGCAGCGCGACGTCGATCGAATCCTCGAACAGATCGACCACGCGATTCGTTACCCGCATCACCACCCGCACCTCGGGATAGCGATGCATGAATTCCGGCAGGATCGTCGACAGAATGGTCTGTGAGATCGTGACCGGCACGCTGACGCGCACCGTGCCGCGCGGCGACGAACGCAGTTGCTGCACCACGTTGACCGCCGCCTGCGCCTCGCCGAGCATCGCCTGGCAATGCTGGTAGAACAGCTGACCGGCTTCGGTCAGCGCGAGCTTGCGCGTGGAACGCTGCAGCAGACGCACGCCCAGCGACGCCTCCAGTTCGGTCAGGCGGCGCGACAGCCGTGACTTGGAGATGCCCAGCACCCGTTCGGCGGCGGAAAACCCGCCATGTTCGACCACCTGTGAGAAATACATCAGGTCATTCAGGTTGTGTGAATCGATCTTCATCCCATCGTTCCAGTAATAGAACAATCCATTGCGTGGCGGCGGCTGGCACCTCGAAAAACGGTCCCTATAATAGCTCCATGTTTCAAAAATGACGCTATTCCCCATTTTCCAAGGTGATATTGATGAGCACGACACGCACGATCGAACGCACGTTCCCCGCGGTTCGCACGACCGAAGGCGGCGGCTTTATCGTCAACCGCCCGTTCCCCACCCGCTTGCTGATGGACTTCGATCCGTTCCTGCTGCTCGACGAAATGGGCCCGATCGACTACGCGCCGGGCGAGGCCAAAGGCGCGCCCGATCATCCGCATCGCGGCTTCGAGACGGTCACCTACGTGCTGGAGGGCCAGTTTGGCCACAAGGATTCGGCGGGCCATTCCGGCACGTTGCATGCCGGCGACGTGCAATGGATGACCGCGGGCGCGGGCGTCGTGCACAGCGAAATGCCGGACCCGTCGTTCGTGCGCAGCGGGGGGCGCGTGCACGGCCTGCAGTTGTGGGTGAATCTGCCGCGTCGCGACAAGATGATCGCGCCGCGCTACCAGGAAATGCCGTCATCGGGCATTCCGGTGGCGACGTCCGAGGACGGTAAGGTGCGCGTCAAGGTGATCGCCGGCGAAGCGCTCGGCGTTAAGGCCGCGATCGAAACGCGCACGCCGATCCTGTACCAGCATTTCTCGCTGCAACCCGGCGCGACGATCCGTCAACCGGTGCCGGCCGACTATCGCGTGTTCGCCTACAGTCTGTCCGGTAAAGGCTTTTATGGCGAAGGCGAAGCGCGCCAGGAAATCGACGCGCAGAAGATGGTCGTATTCCAGAACGATGGCGACGCGGTCACCCTTGCCGCCGGCGAAGAGCCGCTCGAGGTGCTGTTGCTGGGCGGCGTACCGTTGAAGGAGCCCGTGGTGCGCTATGGCCCGTTCGTGATGAACACCGAAGACGAGATCCGACAGGCGGTCATCGACTATCAGGCTGGGCGCATGGGCGCAATCACGCACTAAGCGGCTGGCGCGGCGCGCGGCGCGGTTTGGGGATTGCCCACATAGCCCAACCGCCGCGGCTCGCACCTCGAGCGGCGCGCACAGGCTGCCCACGCCCCGCTCGCGCCGCTTTCACGCTGGACCCGCATCCGCCCGAGGCGCGAAGGCGGATAATTTCGTTCACAATAGCGGCTCATGCCGCGCCACACCGTTTCACCACGATGAACCGTGACGCGCGGCGTTTTTCCGTCCTGTTCAGGAGCGCGCATGGCAGAACCCACCGTCACCGCCCACATCGGTTCGACTAATTTCCAGGTCCTTTTCGACGACGGCAAGCACACTTGGCTGGCCGACGAACCCGAATCGCTCGGCGGCGGCGATCGCGGCCCGACGCCCGTTTCGCTATTGCTTTCGAGTCTCGGCGCCTGTACGTCGATCACGCTGAAGATGTACGCTCAGCGCAAAAGCTGGCCTTTGACGGACGTGCACGTGACGCTCGCGCTCGAAACCGGCGACGCAGGTTCGACCATCGATCGCAAGATCGTGCTCGAAGGCGATCTGTCCGACGAGCAGCGGGAACGGCTCTTGCAAATTGCCAATGCATGCCCGGTCCACAAGATCCTCACGCATTCGATTACGATTCGAACCGGCCTCTCCGTCGCGTAATGCGGCAACCGCTTGAAGCGCGCGCCCGAATCGACCGGGCCGTATGTATTGCAACGCTTTCATAGGAAGCTGGCGTCTTGAATTTCGAACACCTTATCCAGATCAACGACCCGTTGAATCCCTTTGTCGACTCGATGACCCGCGAGCAGTTGTGGGAGGGGCTCGTGCTGCGCGCGGAACAGCCGCAACTGTTCGTGATGGGGCTCGACAGCTGCACGATTCTTTCGCGCGAAGGCCATGTCCTCGAACGGGAGCTGCACTACGGCCAGGCCACCGTGCGCGATCGCGTCACGCTGCAGGAAAGCCAGAGCGTGCGCTACGACATCCTGCCAACCGCGGACTACGTTGGCGGCTCGCTGACGATGACCATCGAGCAGCCCGACGAGTTGCAGCTGTTCCTGCGCTTCGAGTATGCGACCACGCTGCCTGTCTCCAACGATCAGGACGCCGTGCAGACGCAGGAAATCGTCAAGTCGGCGTATCGGGAGAACGATATCGATACAGTGCGGTTGATCCGCCAATTCGTGCAGACGAAGCAGGAGCCCGGTTCGCTGCATTGAATCCCGCGCGGGCGCTGCCCGCGCCGCCGGGTTGACGTTGCTGAGCCGCCGGTCGAGGCGGCCAGGCAAGCCGCTGTCGTTCTGTCCGGCTCTCCAGTTGCAAGACCTCTCGCCTATCAGAACTCGAATTCGATGAATTTCTCTTCCTTGTAAATGGTAATAGTTATCATTTAGAATCAACCCATCGAATCGACCAACAGCTAAAACGAATGACCGATCTCACCCGCCCTTCCACACTCAGCCTGCGCCGCCCGGCGGCCGCGCTGACCAGCCGTCCGAAGTCATCGTCGACGGCGAGCGCCAGCACAAAGCCAGCCGCGGAGAGCGCCAACGGTTCGGGCGAGACGTCGGAGCGGGTCGTGCGCAGCGACGCATTGCTGCAAGGACATAGCCACGTCAGCATCGTGCATAACGGCGAAACCTACCAGTTGCGGGCAACGCGCTTAGGAAAGCTGATCCTGACGAAGTAAGAACGAATAGCAGTCAGTACCGGGTATTGTGGGGACCACCTCCTCGAGAGGTGTTGGGCATTAGCCAGCCACGACGGCTTGCACGTGAGAACTAGACCCCTTCGTGCAGACACCAAGCCAGCCGTCGCAGCCAGCCAGGCCGCTTTTTTTCGGTTTTCACCCGATGCGGATGCACGAAACGTCGTGTATCGCTGATGCAGAAAACGAAAAAGCCGTGGGATGTCGATACATCATCACGGCTTTTTGTTTGTGCGGCGCAAATGTGTTTCAACAACCGGGCACGCCGGAAAAACGCGTTCAGACTTACTTCGAAGCCCAGCCCCAGAACATCAGCCACCACGCACTATCGACCACGGCCAGCGCCGCGACGAACCACACCATCGTGAGGCCGCGCTGAACGAAGCGCTCGCTGTAGCGGCGCGTGATGAGCCATGCAAGCCATGCGCTCCACAGGTTCGCAATCACCAGAATCGTGATGCGCAGATCCGACGCCCACCACAACGGCACATGTTCAGCACGCAACAGCGACAGCGTGGTGGCCGACAACCCCAGGAACACACCCGCGCCCGCGATCGGAATCAGCCCCTGCGTCAGATGATGCATCCGCACCGCGCTGAAGCGTCCCAGCATACGGGTCGCGCCCATCAGCAACAGCAGCAGCGTGGTGCCGTACACCAGCGCCGTCGCGAGGATGTAGCCAATCACCATGGTGCCGTCGAGCCACGAAAACACGTCGTTCTGCTCGGGGTAATGCGTGAACAGGTACCAGGGTGCGTTGGTGTCGAGCGGCCAGGTGATGTCGTGGTCGACCAGCCACGTGGCGAAGAACATCTTCAGGTCGACGAACCAGCGCGAAGCGGTCCAGTGGAATGCGCCGATCGCGATGCCGAGCAGGCCGTACAGGATCAACGCCGTATCCCACGCGTTCGCCTTCTTGTCGCCGAGCTGCACCACTTCCGACGACGGCGTGCGCCACGTCAACGCGATCGCATCGCGGTGCCCGCTGCAACGGCCGCACATATGGCAGTCCGCCGCGCCCTTCATATTGCGCAGCGGCACGAGCGGCGCGCAATTGATCGGAATCACACGATGTCCATGCTCGCCGTTCTTATACGAACGGCGCCATGCGTCTTCATCGACTTTGTAGTGGAACGGAGCGAGGCGCGCCAGAAGCGAAAAAACCCCGTTGACGGGGCACAGGTACTTGCACCAGACGCGCTTCTCCCGTCCGTATAGCAAGCCGATGATGATGGCCGCGAAGGTCGATCCGCCGAGCACCAGCAGCACGGCTTTCGGATACTGATAGACGCTCACCATCTGGCCATAGATGGTGGTGATGCCGAACGCGACGAATGGCCAGCCGCCCCAGCGCATCCAGCGCGGAATGGCCCAGCCGCGGCCGAACTTGCTGGCGAATTCGGCGAGCGCGCCTTCGGGACACAGCACGCCGCACCAGACGCGGCCGAGCATCACCATCGACAGCAACACGAACGGCCACCAGATGCCCCAGAACACGAACTGCGCGGCGAGCGTCAGGTTGCTCCATAGATGCGCGGTATCGTCCGGCAGCGGCATCACCGCCGGCACGATGATCAGAAACGCGTACACCGCCACCACGACCCACTGGATGCCGCGGATCACGGCGCCATGACGCTGCATCCACTGTCCGGCCGCCGCGAGGCGTCCCGGGCGGGTCATCACGGTGCTCATGCTGCGCGCCCGGCCGCTTGCTGCGCGGGCTTGCGATTCGCGCGGCGCACCAGCAGATAGACGGCTGCCCAGTACACCGCGTAGGCGATCAGGTTCATCAGCGCAGGATGTGCGCGATAGCCGGTGAGCGTCGCGACCAGCGAGCCGAAGGTGCTCGAGTCATCGAGGAGCGCCGACGAATTCCACATCTGGTCGACGAAAGTGGGCAGGATCTCCTTGTCGATCAGCTTGTCAACGCCGGTCTGGAACAGGCCCGCGCCGAGGAACAACAGCATGATTTCGGTGACGCGGAAAAAAAGCCGCCACGAGAAGATCTTGCCGCCCAGTTGCAGCAGGTAGAAGGTCAGGAACGCGAGAGCGAGGCCGATCACGACCGCGAGCATCTGGCTGCCGTCCACGTGGCCCGACTGGCCAAAGCCGAGGCCATACAGGAAGATCACCGTTTCGCTGCCTTCACGCGCAATCGCGAGAGCCACCAGCAACGCGACGCCCCACCAGTTCGAGTCGCGCTGGCTCTTTGCCAGCGACTGTTCCATGTCGCGCTTCAGGGACCGGCCGTGCTGCTTCATCCACAGCACCATCTGCACGATCAGCACACAGGCGATCAGCACCATCGCGGTCTGGAAATAGTCCTGCGCGTCACCGGAGAGCACTTCGGTGAAACCGACCAGCGCCGCGCCGAGCGCCACCGCCGCGATCACACCGGCCGCGACGCCGCCCCACAGGTACGGCAAGCCACGGCGCGCATCGTCGTCGCCATTTTTCAACCACGCGTACAGAATGCCGACGACCAGCAATGCCTCGACACTTTCCCGCCACACGATGAACAGAATCTGACCCATTCAAGCTCTCCCTTCGATACGTCCACTGCCTGACTGCCTGAGCGAATGCGGCGCTCGCTGAAAGCGCGCGCCCGCGTCTCAAGCCATTACTTCGCGACGATCACGCCCTGCGCCTGCTGATGGAAATCGTCGAAAAACTTGTATTCGCCCGGCTCCAGCGGAGCAATCACGACGAACGAATCCGCGCCCGGCGCCAGCACCTTCTCTTTACGCAACTGGACACTCTCGAATTCGGCCGCGCCTTTGCCGGTGTTGCGCACTTCGATCTTGATCCGCTGCCCCGCCGGCACTTCGATGCGCGCCGGGATCAGCTTGCCGTCGTTCATTTCCAGCTTGAAGGTCGGCAGGTCGGCTGCGTGGGCCGCGCCCGCGAACAACGCCGTGGCGGCAAGCATCGCGATCTTTCGGTTAATTCTCATTAGCCTTTCCGGAAAACGCGGCGCGCCGACCTCGATCGTCCGCGCGCCGCCTGCTGCATACATTCGTTCGCCCATTCGGCGCGGTGCGGCCACGCGTTCGTTCAGGCGTGGCTGCGCCGCGTGAGCGGCGGCAATCGGCCGATCAGTAGCCGCCCTTCTTGCCGATACCGGCGTAGGTGAAGTCGTATTCGATCGTGAATGGCTTGAACCACGGACCCACGCCGGTTTCCTTGTCGACGTGGCGGCCGAAAGCCATATGGCCCGTCTGCATCGGCGGTTCGACGATCAGTTTCAGGTGATATTTGCCCGGGCCTTGCAGCTTGACGTTGTCGCCGTAGTGCGGACCATCGTTGGCGACCATTGCCATCAGGTCGCCCTTCTGCGGCTGGTTCGAGCCGGCTTTCGTCAGCTCGTAATGCACTTGCAGATACGGCATCCAGTCGCCTTCGGCGAAACCGGTCGGGTTGTTCTTGACCGCGTGGATGTCGGCTTCGAGGTGGACGTCCGAATCCGACGCCTTACGCATCATGCCTTCCGGTTCCATCGTGATCGGTTGCAGGTAGACCGCGCCGATTTCCATGCCGCTCTGAATGTGCTGCTTGCCGATCGGGTATTCCGCAGCCGTTGCCGAAAGAGCCGCCACGGCGGCCACCGCTGCGGCGCCGCCACGCACAAATGAAGAAATCCGCATTGAAACTCCTTGTTTTTATCAGACTTGAATCGAATCCATTGGAACGGTGCGCGGCACATGCCGAGGCGGCCGCCCCGCCGCCTGCTGCAAGGCGATCGACCGGGCGTGAATTGCCTACAAGAACCTTAAATGCGAACCATTCTCAATATTGGGCGGAGTTTATCATTGATCGCCAGGGGAAACAAATCCGCACGCACGCAAAGCCTTGTAGCAACAGGGTCTTAAGGCGGTTTTAAGAAAGTGCGGGTGAACGATTGGGCGGCCTGACGGGTAGCCTCGCGGCGACCTTGTGCGCGGCAATTGAAAAGAGCGCGGAACATTTGCCGCGCTCCTTCTGGGGACGGGAAGCTTTAATCGACGCCGGAAACGTGATCGCCGACATTCGCGCCGAACACGCGCTGGCGCAGCAGCGCCAACTGGTCGCGGGTCTGCGCGGCCTTCTCGAATTCGAGATTCTTCGCGTGCTCCATCATCTGCTTTTCGAGGCGCTTGATCTCCTTGGAGAGTTGCTTTTCCGACATGTCCTCGAATTTCGCGCGCGTTTGCTGCTGCTTCAGTTCGGCGCGCGCGTCGTCGACGTTGTACACGCCGTCGATGATGTCGCGAATGCGCTTGACCACGCCGCGCGGCGTGATGCCGTTCGCGGCATTGAAGGCGATCTGCTTGGCGCGCCGCCGCTCGGTTTCGTCGATCGCGCGGCGCATCGAGTCCGTTACCTTGTCAGCGTACAGAATCGCCTTGCCATTCACGTTGCGCGCGGCCCGGCCGATGGTCTGGATCAGCGAACGCTCGGCGCGCAGAAAGCCCTCCTTGTCCGCGTCGAGAATCGCGACCAGTGACACTTCGGGGATGTCCAGCCCCTCGCGCAGCAGGTTGATGCCGACCAGCACGTCGAAGGTGCCCAGCCGCAGATCGCGGATGATCTCGACCCGCTCCACCGTGTCGATGTCGCTATGTAGATAGCGCACCTTGACGCCGTGGTCGGCCAGAAACTCGGTCAACTGTTCGGCCATCCGCTTGGTCAGCACGGTGACCAGCACGCGGTCGCCCACTTTGACGCGCTCGTTGATCTCGCCGAGCACGTCGTCGACCTGGCTGCGCGCCGGCCGCACCTCGATCTCCGGATCGACGAGCCCGGTCGGCCGCACCAATTGCTCGGCCACCTGCCCGGCGGTCTTCTTCTCATAGTCCGCCGGCGTCGCGGACACGAACACCACCTGACGCATCTTGCGTTCGAACTCGTTGAACTTGAGCGGCCGGTTGTCGAGCGCCGACGGCAGACGGAAACCGTAGTCGACCAGATTTTCCTTGCGCGCCCGGTCGCCGTTATACATGCCGTTCAACTGGCCGATCAGCACGTGCGACTCATCGAGCATCATGATCGCGTCCGGCGGCAGGTAGTCGACCAGCGTCGGCGGCGGCTCGCCCGGCGCCGCGCCGGAGAAGTGCCGCGAGTAATTTTCGATGCCCTTGCAGAAGCCGAGCTCCTGCAGCATTTCCAGGTCGAAGCGCGTGCGTTGCTCGAGCCGCTGCGCTTCGACGAGCTTGCCGTCGCCATAAAAGAATTCGAGCCGCTCGCGCAATTCGCTCTTGATCGTTTCGACCGCGCGAATCACGGTATCGCGCGGCGTCACGTAGTGCGACGACGGATACACGGTGAAACGCGGAATCTTCTGCCGCACGCGGCCGGTGAGCGGATCGAACAACTGCAGCGTTTCAACCTCGTCGTCGAACAATTCGACGCGCACCGCCATTTCGGCGTGCTCGGCCGGGAAGATATCGATCGTGTCGCCGCGCACGCGGAACGAGCCGCGCTGGAAGTCGGCCTCGTTGCGGTTGTACTGCATCGCGATCAGCCGCGCGATGACGTCGCGCTGGCCGAGCTTGTCGCCGGTGCGCAGCGTGAGAATCATCTGGTGATATTCGGACGGGTTGCCGATACCGTAGATCGCCGACACGGTCGCCACGATCACCACGTCGCGCCGCTCCATCAGGTTCTTCGTAGCCGACAGCCGCATCTGCTCGATGTGCTCGTTGATCGACGAGTCCTTCTCGATGAACAGGTCGCGCTGCGGCACGTACGCTTCCGGCTGGTAGTAGTCGTAGTACGAAACGAAGTACTCGACCGCATTGCGCGGGAAGAACTCGCGGAACTCCGAGTAAAGCTGCGCGGCGAGCGTCTTGTTCGGCGCGAAAACAATCGCCGGGCGGCCGAGCCGCGCAATCGTGTTCGCCATCGTGAAGGTCTTGCCGGAGCCGGTCACGCCGAGCAGCGTCTGGAACGCGAGACCGTCCTCGACGCCTTCGACGAGCGTGTCGATCGCCGTCGGCTGGTCGCCGGCGGGCAGATACGGCTGGTAGAGCTGGAACGGCGAGCCATCGAACCTGACGAATTTGGATTCGTCGAGCGTATCTTCGGCTTCAGTCAGATGTTGTTCGGACATGGGGACGGCGTCGGGCCTCGGGCAAAGGACCATTCTAACGGGTTGCGGGAAACGCGGATCGAGCGGGTCTGCGTAGGGTTCGGGAAGCCGCGGGTGGGGCCGCGGGCCGGTTCCCCCGGGCATCATGGGACGCAACGAGCGCGTAACCTGATGGCCCTCTGCACGAGCGATGCGGGGCTTTCCACACTCGCGTCCCGAGCGGCTTGGTGAATACGCGCGCCCTCCGCCTGGAGCCGGCCGGCGGCTTTCGTGCGGGCGGCGCCCGCGCGGATCCGTTATTGCGAGGTGGCGCCGTAGTGCCTGTTTTTCAAGCAAATAATGCCCCGCCGTCGGCCTTGTAGTCCGAAAACACGCGCGGATTCGTTACAATGCGAAGTTGCGCTCGCCGCTGTCCACTGCCTGTCCGTGTTTTGCATCAAACGCTTCAGGCTGGGCCGCCGCGCTCCGAGCTGCCTTCTTTTCACTACTGCTGCCCACCCACCATGTCTCTGTTCTCCGCCGTCGAACTTGCTCCCCGCGACCCGATTCTGGGCCTGAACGAAGCTTTCAACGCCGATACGCGCGCCACCAAGGTCAACCTGGGCGTTGGCGTGTACTTCAATGAAGAAGGCAAGATTCCGCTGCTGCGCGCCGTGCGCGAAGCTGAAAAGGCCCGCGTCGAAGCCGCGCTGCCGCGTGGCTATCTGCCGATCGAAGGCATTGCCGCTTACGATGCCGCCGTGCAGAAGCTGCTGCTCGGCAACGACTCGCCGCTGATCGCAGCGGGCCGCGTCGTCACGGCGCAGGCACTGGGCGGCACGGGCGCGCTGAAGATCGGCGCGGACTTCCTGAAGCGCCTGAACCCGACCGGCAAAGTCGCGATCAGCGACCCGAGCTGGGAAAACCACCGCGCACTGTTCGAAGGCGCAGGCTTCGAAGTCGAGTCGTACACGTACTACGACGCGCACACTCATGGCGTGAACTTCGAAGGCATGCTGAGCGCGCTGAACAGCTACGCCGCGGGCACGGTCGTCGTGCTGCACGCTTGCTGCCACAACCCGACCGGCGTCGACCTCACTGTCGATCAATGGAAGCAGGTGGTCGAAGTCGTCAAGGCGCGCAATCTCGTGCCGTTCCTCGATATCGCCTACCAGGGTTTCGGCGACAACATCGAAGCGGACGCGGCCGCCGTGCGTCTGTTCGCGGCATCGGAGCTGAACGTGTTCGTCTCGTCGTCGTTCTCGAAGTCGTTCTCGCTGTACGGCGAGCGCGTCGGCGCGCTGTCGATCATCACCGCGAGCAAGGAAGAAGCCGCACGCGTGCTGTCGCAACTGAAGCGCGTGATCCGCACCAACTACTCGAACCCGCCGACGCACGGTGGCTCGGTGGTCGCAGCGGTGCTCGCGTCGCCCGAACTGCGCGCCACGTGGGAAGCGGAACTGGCTGAAATGCGCGACCGTATCCGCGCAATGCGCAACGGCCTGGTCGAACGCCTGAAGGCAGGCGGCGTGGATCGCGACTTCAGCTTCGTGAACGCACAGCGCGGCATGTTCTCGTACTCGGGTCTGACGGCACCGCAAGTGGACCGTCTGCACGAAGAGTTCGGCATCTACGCCGTGAGCACCGGCCGCATCTGCGTGGCTGCGCTGAACACGCGCAACCTCGACGCGGTGGCTAACGCGATCGCTCACGTGTTGAAGTAACGCGTTTCGGAGCGCGGGCATTCGTCGCGCGCTCTGTCTGCTGCAACTGCTGTTAAAACGAGAACGGCACCCTTTCAGAAAGGGCGCCGTTTTTTATTTGCCGCCACTGCAGTGCTTTCAGCGCGAATCGCGATGGATGTCGTGCGTGACGAAACCCGCGTCGTTATCGGGCATGTCGAGCCAGTCGGGATGTTCGAGCGAACGGCGAATGTCGTCCAGACCGCTTTGCCAGTGCTCGCGCATGGTCGACAGGCCGAACTGAAAGTCCTTGTACTGCCCTTCGTACTCCTTGTGCCGGTAGATCAGATGGATCACGTTGTAGCGCTTCGAACACGCGAGGTCATCCGCCAGCTTGCACCACGGGTCGTCGCGCTGGTCGGACGGCACGCGCTCCAGCACCTCGCGCAGCACGTGCCGGAATCGCTGCGAGCGTTGCAGCATGTCGGTCACGAGACGCGTGCGGCTTGAATACTGGATGTCTTTCATGCGCCCCTGAACGTCGGTGAGGTTGTCCGGCACCGGTCCGATCGCGCTCCACAGATCGACCTGAAACGCGAGCGTGTCACGACGCGGCGTGGACTGAATCACCTCGTAGAGCGGCGTATTCGACATCAAACCACCGTCCCAGTAGTACTGGCCGTCGATTTCGACTGCCGCAAAGCCTGGCGGCAATGCGCCCGACGCCATGAAGTGCTCGGGCCTCAGCGTGGTGTGCGTGTTGTCGAAGTACGCGAAATTGCCCGTGCCGCAATTCACCGCGCCCACCGACACGCGCGTTTCACCCGAATTGATGCGGTCGAAATCGCAGAGCGCTTCGAGCGTGGCCTTCAGCGGCGCGGTGTCGTAGTAGCTGGCCGTTTGCGGCGGCCCGGACACCGTGGGCAATGGCGGCGGAAAACGCGGCACGAAAAAGCCCTTTTGCCCTTCGACGATCGCGCTCATCGCCTGGGTTGCCGTGAAGGCTTTGCGCAGGGCGTCGCCGGAATTGAAAAGCGCGTGCTCGATGAAAGCCGGCAACGGCGGCCCGAACGCCGGTTGACAGATCGTCTCCCAGAACTGCAGCAACCGCTCGACGCGCTTGCCGGGCGGATTGCCGGCGATGATGGCCGTGTTCAATGCGCCAATCGAAATGCCGGCCAGCCAGTTCGGCTCGATGCCGGCTTCGTACAGCCCCTGAAAGACACCGGCCTGATACGCGCCCAGCGCACCGCCGCCCTGCAGCATCAGCGCGACGGTTTCGTAGTTGGGCAAATGGACTTGCCGGCCGGGGCGCACGGCGGACGCCGGACCGGCGCCCTCGCCGTCCCCGTCGCCGGGCGCACGCACGCGCGCCCGCTTGAGATTGCGCTGCGCCATGGGCACCCCCTTATTGCATATACCAGCCGTGGCTCACAATGAAGGACTGACCGGTCAACGCCGCCGTCGGGAAGGTGGACAGGAACAGCACCGTTTGCGCAACATCTTCGACCGTGGTGAAAATGCCGTCGACCGTGCCGCCCAGCATCACGCGCTTGACGACCTCTTCTTCACTGATGCCGAGTTCCTTGGACTGCTCGGGAATCTGCTTGTCGACCAGCGGCGTGCGCACGAAACCCGGACACACCACATGCGAGCGCACATTGTGCTTCGCGCCTTCCTTCGCCAGCACGCGCGCGAGCCCGAGCAGCGCATGCTTGGCCGTCACATAAGCGGACTTCAGCGGCGACGCTTCGTGCGAATGGACCGAGCCCATGTAGATCACGATGCCGCCGCGGTCGTCCTTGTACATGTGCTTCAGTGCGGCCTTCGTGGTGAGGAACGCGCCGTCGACGTGGATCGCCTGCATCTTCTTCCAGTCGGAAAACGAATAGTTTTCGATCGGATTGACGATCTGGATTCCGGCGTTGGAAACGAGAATGTCGATCGAGCCGAGTTCCGCGGCGATCCTGTCGATGCCCTGATTGACGGCCTCCTCGCTCGTGACGTCCATCGCCACGCCGATTGCCTTGCCGCCGCCTTTCGTGATTTCTTCAGCGACAGCGTTCGCGCCGTTCTGGTTCAGGTCGGCGATCGCGACCGCCGCGCCCGCCGCGGAAAGAGTCAGCGCAATCTGCTTGCCGATGCCGCTTGCCGCGCCGGTAACGACGGCGACCTTGCCGTTCAGATTCGTGTTCAGAGACGACATCCAGAACCTCCATGCAGTTGATTGATGAGCAATGAAACCACAGGCCGCAAGCGACGTGAAGTCGGCTAAACCGCATAGACCGTCCGGCGGATGCTGCACTGCGGCCAACGCTGCTATTGTGCATGAACCCTGCGAACTCCATAGGTAAAACGCACATCGCGCTGGATCTCTTTAAACTGGACGCCTTCTGCGCAATTCCCGTGGCACCACAACAAGGAGGAATGCATGAATTATCGACGTCTGGGCCGTTCGGGCCTGCAAGTCAGCGAATTGTCCATCGGCTCGTGGGTCACCTATGGCAATCAGGTGGATCATCGCGCGGCGCGTGAATCGCTGGCGGCAGCGCGCGACGCCGGTGTCAACTTCTTCGACAACGCCGAGGTCTACGCCGGCGGCAAATCCGAGGAAATCATGGGCCAGGCGCTGAAGGAGCTGGCGTGGCCGCGCGTGAGCTATGTGGTGTCGACGAAATTCTTCTGGGGGCTCACGGAAGCGCCGAACCAGTACCACACGCTGAACCGCAAATATCTGCTGAACGCGGTCGACGCGTCGCTCAAGCGTCTGCAACTCGACTATGTGGATCTGGTGTTCTGCCATCGTCCCGATCCGAACACGCCCGTCGAGGAAACCGTCTGGGCGATGAGCGACATGATCGCGCGCGGCAAGGCGCTGTACTGGGGCACGTCCGAATGGAGCGCCGATGAAATCCGCGCCGCTTATGCGATTGCGGAGCGGCACCATCTGCACAAGCCGGTCATGGAACAGCCGCAGTACAACCTGTTCCATCGCACACGCGTCGAGCAGGAGTACAAGCGGCTTTACGAGGATATCGGCCTCGGGCTGACCACCTGGAGCCCGCTGGCGTCCGGCCTGCTGACCGGCAAATACCGCGACGGCGTGCCGTCCGATAGCCGTGCGCAGTTGCAAGGCTACGACTGGCTGCGCAAGCAGGTCACCGACGCAGCGAAGAACGACGTGGTCGGCAAGCTCGGCGCCGTCGCCGACGAGTTGGGCTGCACGATCGGCCAGCTCGCGATCGCGTGGATTCTAAAGAATCCGAACGTCAGCACGGTGATTACCGGCGCGTCGCGGGTCGAACAGATCGGCGAAAACATGAAAGCCGCCGACGTGGCTGCGCAGATCACGCCGGAGCTCAAGCAGCGGATCGAGGAGATCGTCGGCGACGCCTACGACTGAGCAGATTCGCGCCGGCGCGCGTAGCATGGCCGAGGCGGAGGCCCCGTGAAGCGGAACTTGCCGCGGAACTCGCGCCGGTGCGCAGCGCCGCGTCGCGTACAATACGCGGCCGCGCTGCGCATCGGCGCCCCTTGCCGGTTGTGCCGCCGCATTGCACCCGCACCGCCGGATCCGCCGTGGACCGGGATGCCCTCTTTCAGCGTTTCCTCATCATGCTCAGCTACCGCCACGCCTTTCATGCAGGCAATCACGCCGACGTTCTGAAACACGCCGTCGTGTTGCAGCTACTGCGTTACCTCGGTCAGAAAGACAAAGCCTATTGGTATATCGACACGCATGCGGGCGCCGGTGTCTATTCGCTGAAGGAAGGCTACGCGACCAAGACCGGCGAATTCCAGACCGGCATCGCCAGACTGTGGGAGCGCAACGATCTGCCGCCCATCTTCTCCGACTATGTCGAAGAAGTGAGCGCGCTCAATCCGGACGGCCAATTGCGATTCTATCCCGGCTCGCCGTACATCGCGTGGCGGCAGTTGCGCGAACAGGACCGCATGCGTCTGTTCGAACTGCACACGACCGAAATCGACGTGCTGCGCCACAATTTTCGCGACGCGGGCCGCCGGGCGATGCTTTTCGCGGGCGACGGCTTCGACGGCATTCTCGCGCTGCTGCCTCCGGCGCCGCGCCGCGCGCTGGTGCTGCTCGATCCGTCGTATGAAGACAAGCGCGATTACACACGCACGTTGCGCTGCGTCGAGGAGAGCCTGAAGCGCTTTCCGACCGGCACTTATGCCGTGTGGTATCCGCAGGTGAGGCGCCCAGAATCGCAGCGCTTTCCCGATCAGTTGAAGAAGCTGCAGGAGCGTAACTGGCTCCACGTGAGCCTGACCGTCAGCAATCCGCCGGAGGACGGGTTTGGACTCTTCGGCAGCGGCATGTTCATCCTGAACCCGCCGTACACGCTGGCGAAGATGCTGAAAGAGCAGATGCCCTGGCTCGTCAAAACGCTCGGAGAGGATAAGGCAGCGGAATTCAAGGTGGAGTATCGCGGCGACTGAGGTTTCCCGACTGCGGTTTGCCCGCTGAAGGTTTGCAGCGGGTTGCGGTAATTAACGCGCATCTCGCGGCCGGCGAGCTTTGTTGCCGCCCCCCGCCGCCCATGCTCCGGGTTCCGGGTTTCACGCAAGCGGGGTGACAAGCGAATTGGTTGCGAGCCGCTCGCGCATCTTCCGCCAACGCAAAGCGCACGACGACGCGCACCGGCCTTCCCATTTGCCCGCTGCGTGTGCACTTCACTTCAGTTGCGCAGCAGCCTTACGCGCGAACTCGTTGGTATAGGTCGCGTTCAAATCGATCTTTTTCGGGTCGAGCCGGTTATCGAACGACGCCAGCGCGCGCAATGAAGTCGCCGGGCCGTCCTCCGGCATCAAACCATCCGGCGAATACGCGTCGCGCACGTTGTGAAAGGCTTCGACGTAGAGCGCCGAGTCGTTGAGCAAATAGGCCGGCGGCACCATCTTCAGCAGATCGGCATCACTCGCGGTTTGCAGCCAGTGGTTGGCGCGCACGATCGCATTGGCGAGCGCCTGGGTCGTCTTCGGATTCTTCTGTATGAAGCTCTCCGACGCGTAGAGCGTCGCGGCGGGCATGGTCCCGCCGAATACCTCCTGGGTGCCCTTCACCGTGCGCGTATCGACCAGCACCTTGATCGCGCCGCTGCGCGTCAGTTTGGTCATCATCGGATCGACGTTGGACAGCGCGTCGATCTGACCGCTACTCACCGCCGCCAGCACCGTCGCGCCGCTGCCCACGCCGATCGCCGAAATATCGCTGCGTTGCACACCGGCTTTGCGCAGCGCCACGGTAAGCACCAGATCCGTCGACGAACCCGGCGCGCTCACGCCGACTTTCGCGCCCTTGAAGTCCGCCAGCGTCTTGATCTGGTCGGCCTTCGACTTGAGCACCGCGACGACGATCTGCGGCGCGCGGCCCATCAGCACGAACGCGCGATAGTGTTGTCCCTTGGCCTGCATGAACAGCGTGTGTTCGAACGCCCCCGCGCCCACGTCGGCGCTGCCGCCTACCACCGCCTCCAGCGCTTTCGATCCGCCCGCGAAATCTTCGAGCGTGACGTCGAGACCTTCGTCCTTGAAGTAGCCCAACTGCTTCGCGGTCAGTACGGGCAAATAGTAGAGGCCGGGCAAACCGCCGACAGCCATCGTCAGCGCGGGTTTCTCGGGCGTGTCCTTGGCGAGCGCGACGCCCGGTAGCGCCGCAAGCGCCAGCAGCGTTGCGAAAGCGCTCATTGCACGCCGCATCCAGTGAGTGGGCATTTGTTGTCTCCTTGTTCTCTTTTCGTTCGAAGCGGTGACGCTGCCCACCAGGCGAGACTCGGGCCACCGGAGGCACACCGCGAACCGATTGTCGTCGGACGGTTTTGCGCGCGCCATGCGCCCAAACCCCAATGCGCTCGTCACTTGTCACTTGTCACGCACGCGTGAGGGCGAGTGCGATACGCGGCAATCAGCCATAGCGACTGGCGGCGACCGAACGGTCAACGGAGATCAAGCTGAACTGCTCAGGCAGGCGCGCCGAATGAACTTATTGCGGAAGAGGCATCGGACGAGGCTGCGGCCGTGGCGGCGAACCGCCACCTACGGGCAATTGAATATAAGGCGCGACCATGATCGGTGGCGACGGTTCCGGCGCCAGCTCGACCGGCGCGGCGATGGGTTGCGCACCGACGATCGGCTGCCATGACAGTGGCCCGGTCTGGACCACCGAGCCGCTCTGGCCATTGTTGATGCCGCCGTGCGAGTCGATGATCACCGGCCTGCGGGCGCTGTCCGGCGTGGCAAACGCGTTCGACGCAGCGCAAACCGTCGTCAGCGCGGCCACAATGGCTGTGGCCAGAAGGAATTGGGGGGATTGGCGTGAGCGGACGCAAGGCATGGGCGGACCTGTCGGGTTTGAGAATGCCGGATTGCGTGGAACGTCTCACCTTACCTCGGCGTTATCCGCCACGCTAGTCGATATTCGCCAGAAATGAGCGGCGGCCCCCTTCCGCGGGGAAATTTCAGAGTCCAGATGTGACAAAGCCCCGAATCGACGGGGCTTGATATTTACTGCAGTGGCCGAACGCCGAGCGTCGGCGGGGCAACTCGAAGCAGCTGAGACTTACAGCGAGTAGCCGTTGGTTTCGAGCGAGCGGATACGCTGTTCGAGCTGAACAATATCCGACGACGATGCCAGGTAGGCTTCACGACGGCTACGTTCCGCGGTTTCAAACCAGGTGCTCAGCTTTTCAAGAAAGTATACAAACATGACGTTCTCCAAGGATCAGATTGAATCCCCGGTGGATTGGACATCAGGGATTTCCCGTAAAAGGGTTAACCCGCATTATAGTCCTGAGGTGCCACCTTGGTAGTGAAATGCCCGCATGGAGTGCATTCCGTTTTGGAATGGTGCACGCTCACAGTGCGCGCAAATGGTTGAATTAATTCGATTCATCAGCGACTTTCAGCTTTTTCGCATGGAGCCCTGATTTTTTTGGCACATAGTTGGTGCAGACACCACACGGTTGCAACACAGTGATTCACCGGTTACACCGACACCGCTTGCGATCAAACCGGGTGACAACCTTTTCCCGCCACCAGATCACTATCGGCAAGGCGCTCGATGATCGGACAGTCCGGGCGGTCGTCGCCATGGCAGTGGTCGGCCAGATGCGCCAGCGTATCGCGCATATCGGTGAGTTCGGCGATCCGGCGGTCGAGTTCCGCGACGTGTTCCAGCGCGATCCGCTTCACTTCGGCACTGGCGCGCGAGCGGTCGTGCCATAGCGCCAACAGCCGGCGAATATCTTCGACGAGAAAGCCGAGCCGGCGCGCCTGCCGGATAAAGCGCAGCGAATGAACCTCTTGCGGGCCGTAAACGCGATAGCCGGCGCTCGTACGTCCTTTTGCCGCCAGCAAGCCAACGCTTTCGTAATAGCGAATCATCTTCGCTGTGACGCCCGACGTGCGGGCCGCTTCGCCGATATTCATGACTGTTTCCCCAAGGTCTGAGTCGATCGTACACCTTCCCATGGTGGGAAGGTCCAGCAACTCAAAGACGGTTCGACAGGCATAATTCAACTATCGCAACACGATTCCCTTAGAGGAAATTCCGATGACAGTTGAATTCCAGGTAGAAGGCATGAGCTGCCAGCATTGCGTCGCGGCCGTCACGAACGCCATTCGTGAGCACGATGCCACCGCGCAGGTCCGGGTGGATCTCGCGTCCGGCAGCGTGACGGTCGATTCGGCGCAACCGGTCGACGTGCTGAAGGCCGCCATCGAGGGAGCCGGTTACACCGTCGCCGCCGTCGAGAGCGGCACGGCAACCGGCGGCGCAGCCCGCTAAACGAGCTCGAATCATGTTCAAAGTTGCCGTCATTGGCGCCTCCGGGCTGCTCGGCCGTGCGCTCGTCAACGAACTGGCGCAGCAGACGAGTTGGCAAGTCGTTGCCACGGCGTTCAGCCGGCCGCAGCCGAACACCGTCGCGCTGGATATTCGCGACGCGGATGCAGTCGAGCAATTCGTCGAACGCGAAGCGCCGCACGCGCTGGTGATTGCCGCGGCGGAGCGTCGGCCGGACGTGTGCGAGCATGACCCGGCACTGGCCCGCGCGCTGAATGTCGATGCAGTGCGCACCCTGGCCGTGGCGGCCAGCCGGCGCGGCGCATGGACGCTGTCGATTTCCACCGATTACGTGTTCGACGGCGCCCACCCGCCCTACCGGCACGACTCCCCGCCCGCGCCGCTCAACGCGTATGGGCATAGCAAGCTCGAAGGAGAGCGCGCGCTGACTGAGGCGACCGACCTCGGCTGCGTGCTGCGCCTGCCGCTGCTGTATGGGCCGATTGTCAACTGGGCGGAATCGGCGGTGACGAGTCTCGTGCCGGCGATTGCCGCGTCGGCGTCATCGAACGGTAAGGCAGCCGTGATGGACGCGTGGGCGATCCGCTATCCCACCTTCACGCCGGACGTCGCGCTGGTGATCCGGCAAATGCTCGAACGGCATGCGCGTGGCGAAACGATTCGCGGCATTGTGCAGTGGTCCGGCGACGAACCGATGACCAAGTACGATATCGCCGTGCGCCTCGCCGAAGCCTTGCGACTCGACGCGCACCTGAGTCCGCAATCCACGCCGACCGATGCGACGCCGCGTCCGCATAACTGCCACCTCGCGTCGAGCCGGCTCGAAGCGCTCGGGATCGGCCGCCGCATGCCGTTCGACACGGCGATCCAGCAAGTGTTGGCCGCTTTTCCGTGGCGCAGCGAGACGGACGCGTGACATCGGCATGGGTGTGTGCTCCGCCACGGCCAGCCGGCCTCAATGAAAATCGCGGCTCGCCGTGGCCAGATCGCCGAACAGTTCGCGATGATCCATCGAGACGACGGGCGACGAGTTGGATCACCTTTCCTCTGTCTTTCCGTTTCTCCTGGCCCGCCCTGTCGGCGTACTGCACACTGCCGGCAAGGTCGCCGCCAGTGGCGATGCCTGCCAGATCTTCGACATCGGCAAACTGCGCGTCGCTGCGAACGGACACTATGCACTCGGCGGCCCCTTGCGCCGAGCATTTGATGAGATGCATGCCGATGCGCACCCCGGTACCGCGCAAATCATAGGTGCTCGACGGTTGAAACACGCGTGCGCTCAATCGTCTGGCCGCGCGCCGTTTCGCCCGGTTCACCGTCAGATGCGGCAGCGACAGATCGCGCAATTGCAGCGCGAATAGTACGGCATACTAACGATGCTCACACCGCAGCGTGTGCCAGCGCGTCGCCGTACGCTGCGGCGCGAGCATCGGCACGCAGTCGGGGAGCCCTTTCAGATGCGCGAGATGAGGCAACCAATCGGTAAAGTCCGACGGGCTTAAGCAATAGCTGCCTTTGCCCGCACGCGAGGTGCGCCAGCGTGATCAGCTCGGAAAGATTGCCGCAGCCGTTGCAGTCGATGGCTAGGGCAACCAGCGTACAGAAGGGTTCGCCAGCGCCGTCGGTAAGGTCGAGTTCGCTGCCGATGATCAGGTGAGGGATAGGTTTGGATGCGCCGTCGTCTTCCGCGATCTGGTCGGTTGAGGACGTTGTCGCTATCGTGTCTTCTGAAGACGTTTCTGCTTGCGCCGCTTTTGCCTTGTCCTCGCGGTCTTTCTGTTGACGCTCCCGTTCCTTCGTCGGCCGCGACATAGTAATTCCGCTCGACACGATTGCCGTCCCACCAGCCTGCTTCGATCCGCTCGGTACGTGTAAGCATTTTAGTGGCTGGCGATAGATCGGCTGCTGGTCGCGCATCATCCGACGCCGGGCTTATCAAGCATCCAGAGCGGGCGTGGTTGCGGCGGCAATGCGCTTTCAGGTAGATCGAGTGATGACTGGATATCGCCAGGTTGGGGTGCGGGAACGTGGGTGCTTTTAATTTTGTTCGAGTCGGATGGGTGTGGGGTTGACTGCGTTGTTTGAGTTGCCAAGGTTGCTTGCACCGATCCGGCGCCAGCGCCCCCGCTTCTCGGCGACGTTGCGCAACTCATCTGTTAGCCAGGTATACCCGCTTCGATTTTTGTGTGGCCCTTCGTCGGCGAGCGCTTCTTGCACGAAAACGCTTGCGCCTGATATGCCTCGACGCACATTGCCCCCTCCGGGCGATAATCGTCCTGCACTGACAGCTGCAACACGTTTTCCTGCCCCAACCTCGCAGTCAAGCGCGATCGAGCAAACGCGTGATCGAATCGCCGTCCGATTCGGGCATTGGAAATAGTGTGTTCGACTGCCCGGCATATTCGCCAATCTGATCCGCAACCAGCTTCAAGTCGATGACCGGCGCCGCCAGAACGGTCTGATTCAGCTTTTCCCGCAACAGCGAGATCAGGTGCTCGGCATCGAGCGACGGTATCGCCCACGCGATGTTCAAACTCGATGGGACGCATGACGCGACGCCAATTCATGCTCGAGCAGCAACGTATGACCGCGGAGCGCACTATGATGTGCGCTCAGCCAACCGGCCAACTGCACGACAAGCCGACGCGCGGCGAATGTCGCGCTCAGTTGTAAATTGATACAGCAGCGCAGTTGGGAATTGATACACCTCGTTGTAGGGTTGCTCCTTTTGGGCGGCCCGTGATCAGCTACGAGGAGTACATGGAAATCGAGATTCTGCGTCGCCAGGGAAACAGCCTCCGGGACATCGCTGTCGAGACCGGCATGGCAGTCAACACAGTCCGGAGGTATCTGGCATCGGGGCCGCCACAACGTAAAGCCCGTCAGCCAGTCGTCAGCAAGCTTGCGCCGTTCAAAGCGTATCTACAGGACCGCGTCGAAGCAGCGAAGCCGGACTGGATTCCGGCGACGGTGCTCAAGCGGGAGATTGAGGAGCGCGGCTACACGGGCGGGTTGCGCCGGGTGCAGGAGTATCTGCAGAAGCTTCGACCCGCTGCACGCCCCGACCCCGTGATCAGATTCGAAACAGAGCCGGGCCATCAGATGCAAATCGACTGGATCGAGTTTCGTAAGCCGGGGCGCAAGCTCGGCATGCTTGCGACGTTCGTTGCGACGTTGGGTTACAGCCGCGTCAGCTACGCGAAGTTTGTCACCGACATGCGCATCGAAACGCTGCTGGCTTGCCATGTGCCGGGTTTCGCACTCGCTTCATCACTGCAGCCGATCTTCTGATGCAATTGACGACAGCGTTGCGTCGTGACCAGCAGGAGGAAACCATCAAGCGGATTACGAAACCCCTACACACTGCTGATCATTGACGAGATGGGATACCTGCCCACGGACCGGGAGCAGGCGAGCCTGCTCTTCCAGGTCGTCGCTAAACGCTACGAAACGGGCAGCCTCATCCTGACCAGCAAATTGCCGTTCGGCCAGTGGGATCAGACCTTCGCCGAGGACGCAACGCTCACGGCGGCGCTCGGCGACCGGTTGCTTCATCACGCACACGTCGTGCCGATTTCTGGCGACTCGTACAGGCTGAAGGAAAAGCGTCAGGCCGGCATGATCAACCGCATTCCTCCGCCACACATCAACGATATGGGCGACGTCAAACGCAAACGCAATTCAAAGGAGGCCGCACCGATCCAATAACCGCATGTGCGGGCGTATGAAATTACGATTGCGTTTGCGTCCGAAGCTGAATCAACTTGAGATTGCGTTTGACAACGTGAGGGTGTGGACGAACTCACCGTCTATCTTCGAGCCGCCGCAGTGTTCGACCATATCGATCTCGAAGAAGCCAGGTGGTAGATCGCGCCAGTCCGCGAAGATACGCACCGGAATGCTGCGCCGGATGGCCCAGCCCATCCCCGTGCGCCGTTTGCGCTGCCCATCGATGTGCGCACGCGCATTGGCCAGTGTGTGATCGATGGTCGCCGCGCTGACCTGAAGGAGTTTGGCCTTGACGACCGCATCCAGGTCGAGATGGCCGTGCCGCTCCATGGCATCAACCAGCTTCGGGATCAACGACTTCAGCCGCTTGCCGCAAAGCCTGTCGGCGGCTTCCCACAACACGGTCAGCGGCCGGCGTACCGCCTCGTCGTATAGCCGGTTGCGCTCGCGCGTCCCCTTTGCCGCGCGGGGCTCTTCCCGTGGCAACCGAATGGCGTGCTTGCGGTGGTACCCGGTCAGAGGCACGAACTCATCGAGAATCCTGAACCGTTCACCGACCGTCGCGCTGCCGTAGGGAATTGCAATGCTGCCACCAACTCCTTGCGTGTCGTCATGCACATTTGCCTCGTCACCTCGTGCCGCTCCCGCCGGACAATCCGGCGGGTAGGTTCCGGTTCCTTCCACACCAGCGCTACGCAAATCACCGAACGACTTTGCCCAGATTAGTAAATCGAGGTAACCGCCCGAATCTACTGAGGCAGATCGAGTTCCCAGCAACTTCCCTGTCTCGCTTATGACCGCTCCGACGTGGACTTCCAGATGCGTATCAACTCCCAAGATCACTTCTATTTGTTCCATGCGTGTGGTCCATGTGGTGGGCGCATTACCAACCCCACTCGCAGGACAGGATACTCACGGCGCAGTACGAAGCTCCTATCAGGTCACAAACGTTGGGCCCGGCAATGCTCGGGGAACGCCGGAATCCGATCGACAGGTCAACGCCAGGGCATCTCGGCCGGTGGTAGCACGGGTCAGATCGAACCAACGTTCAATACGCATTTTGAACTGAGTGTCGTAGCCGTCGTCACGGCTGCCGACCGATGGTTCGATGCCCGTTCGGACAGCCGCTCGCTGTAGCGAATGCTGACGTATTGGGACCCTCAGATGCCGAGTGCAAGATGACGCCCTCATGGCTTCGCTGCAGCAACGCCATGTCCAGTGCACGCAACATCAATTCGGTGTACAGATGGCTTGACATCGCCCAGCCGACGATGCGGCGACTGAACACGTCGAGGACCACAGCCAGATACAGAAACCCCTCGCCAGTCGGGATGTAAGTGGCATCCGCTACCCACAGCACGTTCACCGCCTCGGCACAGGAGTGTCGGCGTACAAGATCGGGGGCACGCCGGGCCCCCGCGCGTTGCCGTGTGGTGTGTGGCCAGCGTCACCGGCTCGCACCATACAGGCCGGCCATGCGCATCAGGGGCGCCACCCGCTTGCGTCCTACGTGCACACCTTCACGCGCGAGTTGCGCATGGATACGTGGCGCCCCATACGTGCCGCGCGAGCTCGCATGCAGGGGCCGGATGCGAGCGAGCAGCTGCGCATCGATCGAGCCGCGACGGTTCGCGTACGAGCCACGCGTAGTAGCCCGCTCGACGAGACCCTGAGCAGCCGTGCCATCGCGGCAATGGGCCACCGGGCCCGTTCGCTCTCATGAATCCGTACCGCCCTTTGGTGGAACGGCTCCCGTCTCCCTCGCGAACCAGGCCGCGGCCTGCGAGAGGATGTCCCTCTCCATCTTCAACTGCCGAACTTCACGACGTAACCGCGTGAGTTCCTGCCGCTCCGCCGTGGTTAGCCCGTCATGACGCACACCGGCGTCGCGATCAACCTGCGCGACCCAGTTGATGATTGTCTGTGCGGTCGGCTCGAATTCGCGTGCAAGTTCCTCGGGCGTACGCCCGGCCTTCACGAGCTCGATCATGTGGGCCCGGAATTCCACAGCGTATGAGATACGATGCCTGCCCATTTCGACACCTCCTGATCAAAAGGATAGGTGTCCGTTTTCGTGGGTCAACTTCAAAATTGACAGGAGGGGCGCGCTGCGGATCGGGAAGTAGTAGTGACGTGCGGGGAGAGGATGGAGTGCGGTTTCGCAGCAGTTTTCTGCCCTTCCGTCCACTG
>NZ_JARESU010000580.1:0-536 GCF_046027075.1 Paraburkholderia sp. RL18-085-BIA-A
GCATGCGCAAGCGCGTTCGATACCAGGTTGCTGAGGGCGCGTCGAAGCATCGACGGATCGGCGCGAACCTGGGTCGCGCCGTCGATGGCGAAATGGACGCCCTTGTTCTCGGCCACTCCTTCAAAATACGAGGTGAGCCTTGCGAACTCTTCATGGCAATCGAGTACGTCCGGCCGAAGCAGTTCCTTTGAATGGTCTGCTCGCGCGAGGAACAGCATGGTCTCGATCATCCGTTGAAGGCGCTGGCATTCTTCGATGTTCGAGTCGATCAGTGCTTCGTACTCCTCGGTGGATCGCTCACGCGAAAGAGTGATTTCCGATGCGCTGATCATGTTGGCGAGCGGAGTGCGCATATCGTGCGCCAGATCGGACGAGAACTGCGAGAGTTGCGCAAATGCACGTTGAAGCCTGTCGAGCATCCGGTTCACCGGCCCCGCGATGTCATGAAGTTCGACGGGTCCGCAGCCAATATCGAGGCGCTCACCAAGATTGTGGGCTTCAATGCGCGAAATTCGATGGCCGATGGTTTTGACCGG
>NZ_JARESU010000581.1:0-533 GCF_046027075.1 Paraburkholderia sp. RL18-085-BIA-A
TCGCTTTTACCGTCGTCGCCGTACTGGTGCTCTCGCTGGCCGGCGCCCTTCTCTATCATTCGCTGTCGAGCCAACTCATGGACCGCGACGACAGCGAGATTTCGGTCCAGCTCGACGGGTTTCTGGCGGCAGCTCGCGGATACGGCTCCGCAGAGGCGATTGGCATAAATAGCGGCGTGTTCCGCGAGGCATTGCTCGCGCATCCCGCAATCTCATTCGCCATACTGGATGGTCAAGGAAGGGTATTGGCCGATTTGAGCCGCGGGGACCAGCCCTTGCGTTCGATTGGGTCGGGCAATCCGGCAGAACAACAGACTTATTCATGCTCTCCCCCGTCCATCGGGCCTTCTCGCTGCGTATTCGGCGACGAAACGTTGCCTTCAGGTGAATCGATACGCGTGCTGCTCGCCCATGAAGCGAAGGAACGCTACTCCGTCCTTCGCGATTATCAAGGCGATGTATGGCTCGTGCTCCTCGGTGGTTCCGCGCTGATGGGTCTACTTGGCTACACCATCGCAAAGCGGGGATTGTCG
>NZ_JARESU010000582.1:0-533 GCF_046027075.1 Paraburkholderia sp. RL18-085-BIA-A
TGTGAAATTGAAAAAAAAGAAAAGGGGGCCTTGCGGCCCCCTCTCCTTATTCCTGAACCTTGCCTTCGGCTCGGAGGATAAAGCTGTGCGCCTCGTGCAGGAGCTTGCGAAGCGTCTGGATTTGGCCGTCCTGCACGAAGCTGGTGTTTTTCCATTCATCGCCGGACTTGTAGCTGCACTCGGTCGCGTGTTTCAGGTGCTTAAGCACTTCTCGGTTGAAACCGCGCTTGATGAACAAAGGGCCGCGTTCGTGGTTAGCATTGACTCGGTAAGCTTCGATAGTGATTTTGTCCAGAACCATGTTTCCTTCTTGCAGGAGACGTTAAGCGACGACACGATGGTTACCGACCTGCCGCATGCCATCCAAGGCACAAAACCTACGGTTCTGTCGGGTGCAAAAGATACCGCAAATCAAATGTCAACGCTCGCGCTCCGGTATTTGTTCGATCTGGACTTAAACAGCAACCCCGTTGGCCCCAGCAACCTACTGAATCTTCCGCTGGAAAATCCCAGCGATGGAACCAATCCAGACG
>NZ_JARESU010000583.1:0-530 GCF_046027075.1 Paraburkholderia sp. RL18-085-BIA-A
CCATCGTCGTCACCTATCTAGACCGAAAACCGGACGAACCCATGGCTGTCATACCCAAGGTGACGAAGAACATGACGCTTGGCTTTGATTCCAGGACCTGCCAGCTCGCCAAATAGCAACACGGGACCTAGCGGACCCCACCGGGCACCGCCCTGACAGAGCACGCATCCGGGCAGACCGGCAAGGAGCAGAAAAGTGACAATCGACGGGCGGGTCCTGTACGTCTACCGCTGCACGGCCTGCGGCCATGCCAGTGAGGTCCATCTGGCGGATGATGCGCACGACGGTGAGCTGGCGCACTGCGACTCGTGCGGCGCGCCGGTCACGCTCGAGTGGGATGGCGGCGTGCGACTAGTGCCTAATTTTTTCACTACACTCGCTGCCTTAGCTGTAGCTTTCAGGCGCCAACCTTCCTTGGCGCTTATTGGGCAGCTGGAGCAGGGCATATGAGCATTGTCCGCAAATTGCGCGCGACCGGTACCGCGTTCCTCCTGTCGGCGCTCTGCGCAGCCTGCTCGACCCCACACCCA
>NZ_JARESU010000584.1:0-527 GCF_046027075.1 Paraburkholderia sp. RL18-085-BIA-A
GAGACTGTTTCAGACATGTCTCGCACGTCCAACACCATCACGTGCCCAAAATGCGACGGAGAGCGGTGGCAGCTCTGCACACGATGTTACGGTTCCGGAGAAGTCCATGATAACGAGACCTCCGATATTTTCGACCCCGAAGGCAGAGATACTTGACTTCCTCAGGAGAACGTCAGGAAGCCTCAATTGGCAGTTGCAAGTGCCCGACATCCAGAACTGATGCCCGGCAGCTGTGTTTCGGCTCTCAGTTCCCTGTCCGCTTCAGCCGCTGCGCGGCGTCCGGCGGCGGCGCATCGCACGCGAAACTCTGGGCGGTCAGTGCGTCGGAATACACGGTCCAGCCGGCCGCATCGGTCGCGCGCACGCGGATTGACTGTTCGACCGTCGGCCGGTCACCGCGGCGATAGAGACAAGGTGGCGCGTAGTTGAAATCGAGGAAGCCGTACGGGTCCGCCGGCGGCGTGCCCGGGATGGTGACGGCAATGTCCTGTGTGTCGCCCGGGAGATGCTCAACGCGGAGCGCCACA
>NZ_JARESU010000585.1:0-525 GCF_046027075.1 Paraburkholderia sp. RL18-085-BIA-A
ATTCCGCACGCGGGACCCGGTTGCCTACGTGATCATGTTCGAAAAGGACGATGGAGAACGCCGCTACCACGGCAGCGAGTTGCTGGATGGACAGGTGGCGCTGCGCTGCTACCCGTCGCCTTTCGATGCGCTGCTTGATATCTCACGTAATCCCGCAGGCGTCGTTGGGCGAGAACAATCCATCGTCATCCATCCTGTCGATGCGCTGCGGCCGGAAGCGGGTGAGACCCCAGGCTACCGGCCGGTGATCGCCTGCGTTCATGTCGCGTGGCGGGCGTGTTCGGGCAAGCTGCTGATTCGCCCGGACGGCATGCCGGATGCTGTGCTGTCCACCTCGTCCGAACTGGAGTCCGGGGACACTGTACGGGAACTGCCAGGCAGGCTGCTGCGTCTGGTTGATGAAATCCATGAGCAGGCAGGGCTGTTTGCTTGGAAAGAAACAGTGAATACCTTCTCGGACTGGAGTGAACGCGACCTGCGGGCGCTGGCGCATCAGGCGTGGCGGGACGCGCCGACGATGGAAGC
>NZ_JARESU010000586.1:0-524 GCF_046027075.1 Paraburkholderia sp. RL18-085-BIA-A
AGCAACCAGCCCCTGAAGCTCCGCGACGAGCGGCATGTCGTCACGGGCGGGCGTTTTGCGCTTGTCAACCCATTCAGCTTCGCGCTTTGATTTCACCGCTAGATTAGAGCGCGACACACCCAGGACTTCACAGACCGTCTTCATCGGTCGTCCACCGGCAGCAATGGTGAGCGCGCAATCAATTTTTTTGCCCGGCCGTACTCCACTGCTTCGCGGAGAATCTCCACTTCCATCGTCTTCTTGCCCAGCAGTCGCTGGAGTTCACGAATCTGCTTCATCGCCTCGGCCAGGTCGGACGCCGGTACCACCTGCTCGCCGGCACTGACCGCTGACAGGCTTCCGTCCTGATAGAGCTTGCGCCAGGCGAACACCTGGTTTGCATTCACCTGATGACGACGGGCAACTCCGGAAACGGTTGCGCCGGGCTCGAGGGTCTCGCGCACTATCGCGAGCTTCTCCTCGACAGAGCGCCGACGGCGCTGTTCGGGCTGGGTCAAAACTTCAATGGGTTCCACGTTAGAACT
>NZ_JARESU010000587.1:0-522 GCF_046027075.1 Paraburkholderia sp. RL18-085-BIA-A
AATCTGCCGCGGCGGCAACGAATAGGTCGTGGTCGGATCGAGCACCGAGAAGAGCGGATAGGTCGCGTCGCTCGTGAAGAACAGCTTGTCGCCCTTCGCACGGTAGCTGATGACGCTGCCATTGTTCATTTCCGAACCGGTCGCGGGTAGCGTGAGCACGCTGCCGAACGGCACCGCGTCGCGCACCGGGGCCTGCTTGGCCAGAATGTCCCATGGCTCGCCGTCAAACTTCATCGCCGCCGCGATGAACTTCGTCCCGTCGATCACCGAGCCGCCGCCCACCGCCAGCAAAAAGTCGATGTTCTTCTCACGGGCGAGCGCAACCGCTTCCATCAGCGTTTCGTACGTGGGATTCGGCTCGATGCCGCCGAACACGTGCCATGCGCGCTCACCGAGCGCCGCCTGCACTTGCGCGAGCACACCGTTGCTCTTGATGCTGCCGCCGCCGCACGTAATCAGCACCCGTGCGTTGGGCGGGACGTGAGCATCGAGTGCGGCAATCTGACCTTCGCCGAAAATGAT
>NZ_JARESU010000588.1:0-518 GCF_046027075.1 Paraburkholderia sp. RL18-085-BIA-A
CTACCCTGACCTGCACCATGCAGTGCGCCCCTTCGTCAGTCCAGCGCATTTGTCGTTTCTTGGCCATACGGTAGCTGACAACGTGGTTCACCGCAGACTCGGCGATGCTGCTGATGATCGGCAGGCCCTTGCGATGCCGGGCGCCGTCGTTGACCAACGTGCGCGCGTTGTTCTTGAGGTAACTGGAGATGGTGTTCAGATTCCACCACAGCGTTTTGAATTCGTATCCCTCCCTCGACAGGAGCCGACTGTCCAGTGCCTTGATCCGCTCCAACGCCTTGCTGCCCTTTCCATGCCAGACCAACCATTTCGCGTGGATGATCTCGCTTTCCACCGACTCCCGTTCCATCGAGTCGATCATCTTGCTGACGAACACGGAGCGCTCCGCCGCCTGGAGCTTCATCGCGAGGTGAAACCAGTCGAGGATCCGACCGCGAGCCAGCTGACTGCCCTCGACCGTCTTCCCAAATTCACCGGCGTCGTCGCTGATCACGGTCACCCGTTCATCGCGCGCCACA
>NZ_JARESU010000589.1:0-513 GCF_046027075.1 Paraburkholderia sp. RL18-085-BIA-A
AACCTGAGGTAATCGATCACCTCACGGTCTGCACTCAGAAACCCTCCTGTCATGCCAAAAGCTTTGCTGAAGGAGCCCATGCAGATATCGACGCCGTCCTTCATTCCGAAATGTTCCGACGTGCCACGGCCGGTTTTGCCCGTGACGCCAGTCCCATGCGCATCGTCGATCACCAGCGTCGCGCCATATTCGCCACAAAGCTCGCTGATCCGCGGCAAGGGAGCCAGGTCGCCGTCCATCGAGTACACGCCTTCGACCGCCACAAATATCTGACGATTAGGTGACACCGCACCTTTCTGGACGCGAATCAACAACCGCTCGAGATGCTCCGTGTCGTTATGCGCGAAACGGATTGCCTTGAGGTTGGTCGTCGTCGCCGCGAGAGCAATGCCGTCATAAAGGCTGGCGTGGTTGTACTCGTCGTAGAGCAGCACGTCGTCGTCCCTGAGCAGGGTCGTGACCCATCCGAGATTGGCCTGGTATCCAGAGCCGTACAGCAGCGAATCCTCAGTA
>NZ_JARESU010000059.1:0-54784 GCF_046027075.1 Paraburkholderia sp. RL18-085-BIA-A
GGGAGGACGTCAAGACAACGCCGTTGCGCTTTATCGTCTGTGAGTCTGTAGCCCGATGAGGAAACCCGTATGCAACTGACCGACTTCGATACGTTGACTTTCGACTGCTATGGGGCGTTGATCGACTGGGAGAGTGGCATCTTTTAAGGCTTGCGGCCGCTGCTGGAGCGTGTCGTGCCGCCGCTCACGCGTGACCAGGTGCTCGAAGCCCATGCGCGGCATGAGTCGTCGCAGCAGAAGTCCACGCCGCATCTGCGTTATCAGGAACTGCTGTCTATCGTCTACAAGCGTCTCGCCGAAGAATGGCGGGTGCCATGCACGCTCGCGGACTGTGCCGCATATGGCAAGTCCATCCGCAACTGGCCTGCGTTCGACGATTCCGCGCAGGCATTGCACTATCTGAAGCAGCACTACAAGCTCGTGATTCTGTCGAACGTCGATAATGAAAGCTTTAGCCATAGCAACGCGAAGCTGCAGGTCGAATTCGACGCGATCATCACGGCCGAAGATGTCGGTTCATATAAGCCGTCGCCGCGCAATTTCGAGTACATGCTGGAAAAACTCGGCGAACGGGGCATCGGCAAAGAAAAGATCCTGCACACCGCCGAGAGCCTCTTTCACGATCACAAGCCCGCGAACGAATTCGGCCTCGCGTCGTGCTGGATTTATCGCCGGCACGCGAAGCAGGGCTTTGGCGCGACGATGAATCCGGGCTCGCAGCCGAAGTTCGACTTCCGGTTCAACAGCATGGCCGATCTCGTGACCGCGCATCAGGACGCGTTGCAGCGGAAGTGACGCGGTGGCTGGTGATCTATTAGCGTCAGCGCCGCTGCCGCGGTCCCGTCGATGCGCGCACGATCAGTTCGGGTAACGGCCCAAGCACCATCGACGGCTGCTGCTCCGGCGTCTGGATCAGGCGGATCAGACTCTCGATCGACAACTCCGCGACCGCCGCGGTCTGGATCGCCACCGTTGTGAGGGCAGGGTGCACCTGGTGCGCGAGCTGAATGTCGGTGATGCCGATCACCGACACGTCGTCCGGCACCGCACGGCCAAGCGTGATCAAAGCCTGCGCAGCGCCGATCGCGAGCAGATCGTTGGTCGCGAAGATCGCGCTCAGTTGCGGCCGGTTCGACATCAGCTGCATGCAAGCGGCGTAGCCGGCGTCGATCGAGTCGCGAATCTGCAGCACGGCGGCGGCATCCGCTTCGATGCCGGCCGCGCGCATCGCCGCGCGAAAGCCGTTCGAGCGCGCATCCTGCAAGCCGCCGCAACCGTCGCCGATCAACAGACCAATCTCGCGATGGCCGAGTTCGAGCAGATGCCGCGCCGCCAACTCGCCCGCATGCGCGAAGTCCACCGCGATGCAGGGCAGCGCGGGTGGCGACTCCGGGTGCTCCCACATCGCCAGCAAAATCGGCGCACTGTGCGCGGCCGACGCGCACAGATCGTTGATCGTGATGTCCGTGTTCATCACGAGCACGCCGTCGGCGAGCGTGCCCGCGATCTGGTTCAGATACGCGCGGCCGATCTCGGCGTCGTCGTCGGTATTGCAAACCATCAGGAAGTGGCCGGATTTGCGCGCGGCGCGTTCCGCGGCCAGCACGAACTCGGGGTAGAACGGGTTCGAGATGTTCGACAACATCAGCGCGAGCGTCGACGAGCGCCCCTCGGCCAGTGCGCGCGCGTTCAGATTGGGCCGGTAGCCGAGATCGGCGATTGCCTTCAGCACGCGTTCGGCCGTTTCCGGGCGGACCTTCTCGCGATTGCGCAGCACGTTGGAGACGGTGGCGGCGGTAACGTGCGCGCGCTTCGCCACTTCGGACAGCGTGACCATTTTTTGGTTATCCCATATTTAGGGAATACGATTCAAATGTTGCAAGCGATCTGCGACGTTGATAAGTTTCTGGAAAAGACAGCGGAGACAACCCACCATGACTTTTTCCCTCGAACTCGAATTTAAGCGATTAAATGCTTGCCGCACAAGGGCTGGCCGTTTATTTTTTCAAGAAATTTAAGCGGTTAAATCGAACGGAGGCAGCATGGCGACCATTCGTCTCGCGGACGTGCAGAAGTCATACGGCGATCATCCGCCGGTGATCCGGCGCGTCAATCTGGAGATCACCCAGCACGAGTTCTGCGTCTTTCTGGGACCGTCGGGTTGCGGCAAGTCCACCTTGCTGCGGATGATCGCCGGCCTCGAAGATCTGAGCGAAGGCGAACTGCACATCGGCGGGCGGCTCGTGAACGACGTGCCCTCGGCGCAGCGCGGCGTGGCGATGGTGTTCCAGAGCTACGCGTTGTTCCCGCACATGACCGTGTTCGACAACATGGCGTTCGGCCTGAAGCTCGCGAAGCAACCGAAGGACGTGATCGAGCGCAAGGTGCGCGAAGCCGCACGCATTCTGCAACTGGAGAGCTTGCTCGAGCGCTATCCGAAAGCGCTCTCGGGCGGACAGCGACAGCGCGTCGCGATCGGCCGGGCCATCGTGCGCGAGCCGGGCGTGTTCCTGTTCGACGAACCGCTGTCGAATCTCGACGCCGCGCTGCGCGGCCAGACGCGCGTGGAAATCGCACGTCTGCATCAGCGCTTTGCGAATGCGAGCGTGGTCTACGTGACCCACGACCAGGTCGAAGCGATGACGCTCGCCGACCGCATCGTGCTGCTGCACGCCGGCGCGGACGCCGAGCGCTATGGCAGCATCGCGCAGACTGGCGCGCCGCTCGAGCTGTATCACCGTCCGAAGTCGCGCTTCGTGGCTGGCTTCATCGGCTCGCCGCGGATGAACTTCATCGACGCGACGGTCGAATCGGTCGGGCCCGGCAGCGTGACGGTGTCGCTCGCGCAAAGCGGCGAGAAGCTGATCGCCCACGTCGATGGCCAGCGTCTGCGGCGCGGACAGCCGGTCACGCTCGGCGTGCGGCCTGAGCATTTGCGGCTCGACGGCGACGAGCAGTTCGTTCAGTGCACGACAGTGCTCTCGGAGCGCCTCGGCGAACACAGCTATATTCACGCGGACCATGCAACGGGCACGCTGATCGCAAAGGCGCCCGGCGATTCGCCGATCGGCTCGGGCGAGCGCATCCGCATTCACGTTCCGCCTTGCGCGTGCCATCTGTTCGACGCGGAAGGCATCGCGTTGCGGCGGAGCATGTTCGAACCCGAACGCGTCGCCGCCTGAAAATAGTTAGGGTGCCGAACAAGTGACTATCAGATTCACCAAGCCAAATTCCGCCGCAGAGCGGGTTACTTCGCTGGCAGCCACCCGCTGTCAGTCAACAAGGTACTCAAGGAGACACAATATGATTGCTCATCGCCTTCGCCGTCTTGCCCAGGTGTCGATTGCGGCCGCCGTGGTGGCTGGCGCGTTAGCCAGCGTCACCGCCGACGCCGCCACGCTCAACGTCAACGTGTCGGCGCGCGGCAATCAGCGCTCCACATGGCAGGACGCGTTCGACAAGTTCAAGAAAGCCAATCCCGATGTCGATCTCAAGGTGACCTACATCACCGAAGAGGCGTACAAGGTGCAGATGGGCGGCTGGCTCGCCACCGATCCGCCGGATGTCGTGTCGTGGCACGACGGTGAACGGATGGCCTATTACGCGCAACGCGGCCTGCTCGAAGATCTGTCCTCCGACTGGGCCAAGAACGGCTGGTCGCAGCAGTACGCGTCGGTCAAGGAAGCATCGACGTACAAGGGCAAGCAGTACGCCGCGCCGCTAGGCTATGACGCTTATGGCTTCTTCTATCGCAAGGACCTGTTCGAGAAGGCCGGCATCAAGAGCGAGCCGAAAACCTGGGATGAGTTTCTCGAAGCCAACAAGAAGCTGAAGGCAATCGGCGTCGCGCCGATCGCCGTGGCCGCGCGCGACAGCTGGACGCTCGCCGCATGGTTCGACTATTTGAACCTGCGCATCAACGGCAATGCGTTCCATCAGAAGCTGATGGCAGGCGAGATTCCGTACACCGATCCGCGCGTGAAGAAGGTCTACACCACGTGGAGGACGCTGATCGACAACCACGACTATATCGACAACGCGCTCTCGTACGACCTCGATTCGATCGCGCCGTTTCTCGTGAACGGCAAGGCCGCGATGATGTTGATGGGCACGTTCTTCTCGGCGAGCATTCCACCGTCCCTCAAGGATCAGATCGGTTTCTTCCGCTTCCCGGTGATCGACGCCAACGTGCCGATGGCCGAGGACGGTCCCGTCAACGTGCTGCTGATTCCGGCAAAGGCGAAGAACAAGGCAGACGCGCGCAAGCTGCTCGCCTTCATGGAACAGCCGCAAATCAACGCCGATCTCGCGAAGGGCTGGGGTCAACTGCCGTCGAACAGCAAGGCGGCCGAGCCTGACGACGCGATCTCGAAAGTCGGCTTCCAGACGCTCGCGAATACGCAGGGCGGCATCGCGCAGTTCTACGACCGCGACATGCAGAAGGAAATGGCCGACGAAGGCATGAAGGCCATGCAGCAGTTCTACAGCGATCCGTCGCAACTCGACGCCGTGCTCGCCCGCCTCGAAGCGACGCGCAAGCGCATCTACCAGAAGTAAGTCCCGCAGCGCCGGCCGCGTAGTCGCGGCGGCCGGCGCTCGCCTTCGATTCCCGACGAGGCTCGATCCATGTCTCATTCCGCAGCGCGCCGCCTACCCGCGGCCCAGCACCGTCACGTCTCGACGACGCGCCGTCATCAGCATCGCGCCGCGTTTTTCTTTCTTCTGCCGGGCTGCGCGTTGTTCTGTCTGTGCGTGATCTACCCGATCATCAGCAGCATCTCGCTCAGTTTCTACAACTGGGATGGGATGACGCCGAAGACCTTCGCGGGTCTTTCCAACTACGTCGAGCTGTTTCATTCAGACACGTTCTACACGGCGCTGAAGAACAACCTGATCTGGCTCGCGCTGTTCCTGCTGGCGCCGCCGCTCGGCCTGCTGTTCGCGTTGTATCTGAACCAGCATACGCGTGGCATGCGTGTCGTGAAGTCGCTGTTCTTCGCGCCTTTCGTGCTCTCGGGCGTGGTGGTCGGTCTCGTGTTCAGCTGGTTCTACGACCCGAGCTTCGGCCTGTTGCGGCTGATCGTCGGCCGCGGCATTCCGGTGCTCGGCGATCCGCGCACGGTGACGCTCGGCATCATCTTCGCCGCGCTGTGGCCGCAAACGCCGTTCTGCATGGTGCTGTATCTCACCGGCCTCACGGGCATCAATCCCGAGGTGGTCGAGGCGGCGCGCATGGAAGGGGCGAAGGGCCTGCGTCTGCTGTGGCACGTGATCCTGCCGCAATTGCGGCCCGCCACCTTCATGGCGGTGGTGCTGACCGTGATCGGCGCGCTGCGCAGCTTCGACCTGATCGCGGTGATGAGCGGCGGCGGTCCGTTCGACAGTTCCACCGTGCTCGCCTATTACATGTACGACCAGGCCATCAAGTACTACCGCGAAGGTTATTCGGCCGCGATTGCGGTCGTGCTGTTCGCCATCATGCTCGTCTACATCGTGTTCCATTTGCGCCGCATGCTGCGCGAAGAACGCTGATTGCCCAGGAGTTACGTGTCATGTATCCGCTTCCCGTCGAACGCTGGAAACCGCTCAATCGCACGCTCTACAAAGCGTCGTTGCCGCTCGCCTTGCTGATCTGGCTGCTGCCGATGCTCGCCGTGCTCGTCACGTCGATCCGCTCGTCGGACGAGCTTTCGCGAGGCGACTACTGGACCTGGCCGAAGCATTTCGCGCTGCTCGAAAACTACGGCACCGCGCTCACGCAAACGCCGATGCTGCATTACTTCGCCAACAGCGTGCTGATCACGGTGCCCTCGGTGATCGGCGCGATCGTGCTGGCGTCGATGGCCGGCTTCGCATTGGCCACTTACCGCTTCCCCGGCAATACGGCGGTGCTGTTCGCATTCGTCGCCGGCAACTTCGTGCCGATCCAGATCCTGATGATTCCGGTGCGCGACATGGCGCTGAAGTTTGGTCTGTTCAACACCGTGTGGGCGCTGGTGATTTTCCATGTGTCGTTCCAGACCGGCTTTTGCACGCTGTTTCTGCGCAACTTCATCAAGCAGTTGCCGTTCGAGATGATCGAAGCGGCGCGCGTGGAAGGGGCGAGCGAATGGGCCATCTATCTGCGCATCGTGCTGCCGCTGATCCGGCCCGCGCTCGCGGCGCTCGGCATTCTGGTGTTCACCTTCGTCTGGAACGACTACTTCTGGGCGCTGTGCCTCACACAGGGCGACGAGGCCGCGCCGATCACCGTGGGCGTCGCCGCGCTCAAGGGGCAATGGACGACCGCGTGGAATCTGGTCGCGGCGGGCTCGGTGCTGGCCGCGTTGCCTTCCGTGCTGATGTTCTTCGCGATGCAGAGGCACTTCGTCGCCGGCCTGACCTTCGGTGCAAGCAAAGGCTGAGCACTTGCTCGACCCAACTCGTCAACTCATAACGAGACTTTCTCATGCAACTTGGTGTCTGTTACTACCCGGAACAATGGCCGCGCGCGATGTGGGCCGACGATGCGAAGCGTATGGCCGAACTCGGCATTACGCATGTGCGGATTGCCGAATTCGCGTGGAGCCGGATGGAGCCGCGCGCGGGCGTTTTCGAATGGCAATGGCTCGACGAAGCGGTCGAAACGCTCGCGGCAACGGGCCTGAAGCTGGTGCTCGGCACGCCGACCGCGTCGCCGCCGAAGTGGCTGATCGACACGCATCCGGACGTGTTGCCGGTGCGCGCAGACGGCACGCGCTGGAATTTCGGCTCGCGTCGTCACTACGACATTTCGAGCGAAACGTACCGGCGCGAATGCGTGCGCATCGTCGCTGCGATGGCGCGGCGTTACGGACGGCATCCGTCGATCGTCGCGTGGCAGACCGATAACGAACTCGGCTGTCACGAGACCGTGCCGAGCTATTCGGCCGCGGCGCTCGAGCGCTTCCACGCGTGGCTGCAGCGGCGCTATGAAACCGTCGCGTCGCTGAACGACGTGTGGGGCAACGTGTTCTGGAGCATGGAGTATCCGTCGTTCGACGCGATCGGCTTGCCGAACCTCACGCCGACCGACGCCAATCCAATCCATCTGCTCGACTTCCGCCGCTTCATGTCCGACGAGGTGGCGAGCTTCCACCGCGAGCAGATCGAAGTGTTGCGTGAGCATGCGCCGACGGCGGATCTGCTGCACAACTTCATGGGCTTCTTCACGACCTTCGATCACTACCGCTTCGCCGAAGACAATACACTCGACGTGGCGGCATGGGACAGCTATCCGATCGCGCGTACTGAATCGATCGCGCTGCCGGAAGAGCAGAAGGCACGTTTCGCGCGCACCGCGCATCCCGATGTATCCGCGTTCGACCACGACCGCTATCGCGCGATCGGCGCGGGACGTTTCTGGGTGATGGAGCAGCAGGCTGGTCCGGTCAACTGGGCGCCGTGGAATCCGGTGCCCGCGAAGGGCATGGTCCGGCTGTGGGCTTACGAAGCGTTTGCGCACGGTGCGGAACTGGTCTCTTATTTCCGCTGGCGCCAGTGTCCGTATGCGCAGGAACAGATGCACTCCGGCCTCAACCTGCCGAACAACGAACTGTCGCCGGGCGGCCTCGAAGTGCAGCAGGCGGCGCGCGAGATCGCGAACTCCGTGGCGCTGTCGACGCTCGGCGCGCCTGTGCGCGCGGCGACGGCGGTCGTGTTCGACTACGAGACGCAATGGATGTTCGAGATCCAGCGTCATGGCAAGACCTTCGACTACCAGACGCTGGCGTTCGATTACTACGAAGCGCTGCGCGAACTCGGGCTCGACGTGGATATCGTGTCGAGCCGCGCGGACCTTTCCGCGTATTGCCTCGTGGTCGTGCCGAGCATCGCGGTGATCGACGACGCGCTCGTCGATCAGATCGAACGTAGCAGCGCGCAATGGGTCTTCGGTCCGCGCAGCGGCTCCAAAACGGACGCGTTCGCCATTCCCGGCAACCTGCCGCCCGGCGCGTTGCAGCGCGTGTTGCCGATGCAGGTGCTGGAAGCCGAATCGCTGCGGCCGACGCTCACGCCCGCACTGTCGATCGACGGCACGCAGGGCGCGGCGATGCATTGGCGCGAGCATGTGCGCGCCAACGTCGAGACGCGCGTTGCCGCGCAATTCGACGATGCGTGGCCGGCGCTTCTCACGCACGGCAAGGTTAGGTACGTGGCGGGCTGGTTGTCTCACGCGTTGCATCGCACGGTGTTGCAGCAGGCGGCGCGCGACGCCGGTATCGACACGCAACTGCTCGCCGACGGTTTGCGCATTCGCCGGCGCGGCGGGCTGACCTTCGCGTTCAACTTCGGCCCGGAGCCGGTGCACGCGCCGGCGCCCGCTCAGGCGAGTTTCGTGCTCGGCGAGCCGCGCCTGGGTACCGGCGACGTCTGCGTATGGCAAGACGCTTGAAATTGGAAAGAGGGTGCAGTCGGAAGGTGATAACCGGAGGGTGAAACACAGGCGCTTCAAACCGGACCAGGCGGCCGTTGTCAGAGCCGCCATTCAATCGATGGAGGATGACAGATGAACCGAAGAGAAATGCTGGGATGGCTGGCCTCTGCCGCTGCGGCGGGCGTCGGCACGACGGTGGGCCTGCCCGTCGTCGCGGGGGAGCGGGAATCCGCAGCGCGTGGCGGCCGCTTTGCGATGGGCGCGGACGTCTCGACGCTGCTCGAACTCGAAGCGAACGGCGCGAAGTTCTACGAGCACGGCGAGCGGCTCGACTGTCTGCGGATTCTGAAGGACCATGGCGTCGACTCGATTCGTATCAAGGTCTGGAACGATCCTGGGAATCCGAACTATTTTCCGGCCAATCAGAGCCCCGCGGCCGGTTACAACAATGCCGAACATGCTCGCGTGCTGGCGCGCCGCGCTGCCGCACTCGGCATGCGCGTGCTGATCGACCTCCACTACAGTGACTGGTGGGCCGATCCGGGCAAGCAGTATCCGCCGCACGAGTGGGCCGGCAAGGACATCACGCAGACCTGCGCGCTGCTGTCCGAGTACACGTCGAATGTGCTGCAGATGCTCAAGCGCGACGGCGTTCATCCGGAGTGGGTGCAGATCGGCAACGAAATCACCGGCGGCATGCTGTGGCCGCTCGGCAAGTACGACCAGTTGGACAACCTCGCGCTGTTGTTGAAGGCCGGACATGACGCGGTCAAATCCGTCGACGAGCGCATCAAGGTGATGCTGCACATCGACAGCGGCGGCAACAACGCGACGAGCCGCTGGTGGTTCGACAGCGCGACGCAGCGCGGCGTCACGTTCGATGTGATCGGTCTGTCCTACTATCCGCAGTGGCAAGGTTCGCTGAGCGATCTGCAGAACAACGCGAACGATCTGGCGACGCGCTACGACAAGGACGTGATCGTGGTCGAGACCGCGTATCCGTGGACAACCAGCGACGGCGATTCGGAACCCAACTCGATGACCAACGTGGGGACCGCGACCTATCCGCAGACCCCGGCCGGCCAGGCGCAGTTTCTCGGCGCGGTGACGGATGTCGTGAAGGCGATTCCCGATGGACACGGCAAGGGCGTGTTCTGGTGGGAGCCGGAATGGATTCCGACGCCGAACGTTGGCTGGAAAGTCGGCGCGGGCGATCAGTGGGACAACAACACGCTGTTCGATTTTCACGGCAATGCGCTGCCGTCGCTGGACGCATTTCGCAGACGCTAGCACCGGCACAGGCACCTACATTCGCGGACGGCGTTTGCGTGCGCATTCGTGCCGTTCAACGCGGCGGGGCCGTCGAGCCCGCCGCGTTGACAGCAGGCCTCACTGCGCGGGTGCCTGCTCGTGCTTCTGCTTCACACACGCCGACGTGAACGCCATGCTGGCCTGATCGGGCGTCATATGGGGCGCGTCCGGGCTGAAGATCTTTTCGATGATGGCGTCGACCGACTGACGGTCGGCGGGGTCTTTGTAGTACCGGGCCGCCTGGTCCAGCGCCTGGGCCTTGGTCTTTTTGTGTGCGCGCCATGAAGCGACCTGGCCGGCAATATCGCCGATCGCGAAACATTGATCGCTGACTGTCTGTGCAACGGCCTGGGCGGCCGGTTGCGCGAGGCACGCCGCCAGCAGCGCGGATACGACTACGCGTTTCATTACCGGAATCCTGACTTGAGATGAGCGACGGCGCGGCGATAACGACATCCACCATCGCGGCGTCCGCACGGGCAAACAACGGCGTAGTTTATCGGGAAGTGACGTGTGCCGTTTTTTACCCGCTCACGCGTGCGCGGCGGAAATGAAAAAGCCGCCCATTGCGGCGGCTTCGAAGAATCAGTGGACCATCCAGCTTACGCGTTGCAGGGCGGCGCCGGCGCGGCGTCGAAACCGACACCGCAGCCAGCGCCCATGCAGACGCTCAATGCCCGAACGACTCAGTCTTCGACCCAGTCGTCGCCGCCACATGCGGCCGTGCCGCCTGCTTGAGCAGCAAAGCCACGCACGAAAGCAGGCCCGCCACCGCGACCGTCGCGAAGATGCCGCCGAACGTGAAGTGGCGGCGAGTCAGTTCGGCCACGAGGAACGAACCCGCGATCCCGCCGAAGCGCCCGATGCCGAGCATCCATGCCACGCCCGTGCCACGACCTTCGGTCGGGTAGAACGCGGCGGCGAGCGCGGGCATCGACGATTGCGCGGTATTCATCAACACGCCCGCGACGAACACGATGAACACCAGCGCGCCCACGTTGCCGGCCGCCTGGCCGATGAAATACACGCTCACCGCCGTCAGTGCATAGCAGGCCGCGATGATCCGGTTCGCGTTGAAGCGGTCCATCAGCACGCCGCACAGCACCGCGCCGACGCCGCCGAGCGGGAACAGCGCGGAAATCAGCGTCGCGCGCTGCGGAGTGAGGCCGGCATCCTTCAGCAGGATCGGCATCCAGTTGATCGACGCGTAGAAGATCACGAGGCCCATGAAGTAGGCCACCCAAAGCATCACCGAGCCGATGATGTACGAACGCGACAGCACGACGGCGAGGCCCTTGCCGCCGGTTTGCGGCGCGCTTTCGGTCATCGTGAAGGCGTTGGCGTGCACCGCGTCGCCCGAAATGCGCGAGAGCGCCGCGCGAATCCGCTCGGTCGGCTTGCGGTTCGCCACCATGTAGCGGACCGACTCCGGCATTTGCGACAGCAGCAGGATCAACAGCAACAGCGGTGTGGCGCCGCCGAGAAGCAGCACGCTGCGCCAGCCGAAATGCGGAATCATCCACGCGGCGAGAAAGCCGCCGAACGCCGCGCCGAGCGGAAAGCCGCAGAACATCAGGTTGATCAGGGTCGCGCGGCGGCGGTCCGGGCAATACTCGCCCATCATCGTCACGGCGTTCGGCATGGCCGCGCCGAGGCCGACGCCCGTAACGAAGCGCAGTATGGTCAATTGCTCGATGCCGGTCGAGAAGGCCGATGCGAGGCACATCGCGCCGAACAGCAGCACCGAGCCGATCAGCATCACGCGTCGACCGAGACGGTCCGACAGCGGGCCCGAAACGAGCGCCCCGCACGCGAGGCCGAACAGCGCCGCGCTCAGCACCGGCGCAAGCGCCGGCTTGGAGATGCCCCATTCGCCGATCAGCGAAGGCGCAATGAAGCCGATCGCCGCGGTGTCAAAACCGTCCAGCAGGACGATCACGAAGCACATGAAAAAAACCAGCCACTGGAACGGCGAAAAGGGATGTTCGTTGATGAAAGTTTGAACGTTCACAGCGGTGCTGCGGCTCATGATGGTCTCCTGATTGCAAAAGCGCTTGGAAACGCGCCTTTCCTTTTTTACGATCGTACGCCGTTTGGAAGCAGTACACGATGCCTGCGTCCGCCGCAAACCGGCTGTGCCGACGACGGCGCGGCGCACCGTGCCGCACGTACCTTGTCGTCGATGCGCCGCAATGCCATGTGACGCATGAAGGCCGGTACGCTCAGACGGTAAATAGTACCCGGACGGCCCGGCTGCCCGCCCCGCGCCGGATTCGCGATGCCGGGTGTCCTCGTGGCGCAAGTATCGCGGTGGCCGGGCGGGCCGGTCGCGCAGTAGCGCGGCCAACTGCCGCGAAGTCGGGACGCCCCGGCCTATGGCGCGTTTGTTCGCATATAGAACTGCGATTCTTTATACGAACATCGAACTGTAAGTAATCCGATAGCAATGGGTCAACGCGGGATTACCCGACACTGTCTACCGGGGTAGCAAAAGACTCAGGCGGTTCACGCGAGTTTTGCCGCGATCGCCTTGCCGACTTCGGTTGTGTTCGCGTTGCCGCCGAGGTCGCCGGTATGCGGGCCTTCGACCAGCGTTGCCTCGATCGCCGCGAGGATCGCATCGTGCGCGTCGCGCTCCTTGCCCGTGGAATTGCCGAGGAAGTCGAGCATCATCGCCGCGGACCAGATCATCGCGATCGGATTGGCGATGTTCCTGCCGGCGATATCGGGCGCCGAGCCGTGCACCGGTTCGAACAGCGATGGAAACTTGCGGTCCGGGTTCAGGTTGCCCGACGGCGCCAGGCCGATCGTGCCGGTGCAGGCGGGGCCGAGATCGGACAGGATGTCGCCGAACAGATTGGTCGCCACCACCACGTCGAAGCGATCGGGATTCAGCACGAAGCGCGCGCAGAGAATGTCGATGTGCTGCTTGTCCCACGTGACGTCGGGGTACTGCGCCGCGATGCCGGCCGCGCACTTATCCCACCAAGGCATGCTGATCGCGATGCCGTTGCTCTTCGTGGCGACCGTGATCTTCTTGCGCTCGCGGCGTTGCGCGAGATCGAACGCGAACTTCAGCACGCGCTCGCTGCCGTGGCGCGTGAAGACGGACTCCTGCAGCACGAATTCGCGCTCCGTGCCTTCGAACATCACGCCGCCCACCGACGAATATTCGCCCTCGGTGTTCTCGCGCACGATCCAGAAGTCGATGTCGCCCGCCTTGCGGCCCGCGAGTGGCGACGGCACGCCGGCGAAGAGCCGGGCAGGGCGCAGGTTGATGTACTGGTCGAATTCGCGGCGGAACTTCAGCAGCGAGCCCCACAGCGAGATGTGGTCGGGCACCGTGTCCGGCCAGCCAACCGCGCCGAACAGGATCGCATCGGCCGATTGCAACTGGGTCTTCCAGTCGTCCGGCATCATCTTGCCGTGCTTCGCGTAGTACGCGCAGCTCGCCCATTCGATGTGCTGATACTCGATTTCGATGCCGAAGCGCTGTTTCACCACGTCCAGCACGCGAATGGCTTCCGGCATGACTTCGACGCCGATGCCGTCGCCGGGTATGACCGCGATCCGATATTTTTTCGACATGTTGTGCTCCTTCGTTGGGATGTTCGACTGTTCAAAGACGCTTATTCTATTCCTGCTGCTGCGCATAAAATGACAGCTTTAGTTAAGCGACTGTGCACGATTCGTGTACAAAGAAGGACCTATGAACACCGTGCCGTCACCCGATCTCAACGATTTGCGCGTGTTTTGCGAAGTGGCGCGCAAATCGAGTTTCAGTGCGGCGGCGGAGGCCCTGTCGGTGTCCGCGGCCTATGTCAGCAAACGGATCAGTGTGCTCGAGACTACGCTCGGCACGCGCTTATTGCACCGGTCCACGCGGCGCGTCGCGATTACGGAGGCGGGCGAGCGCGTCTATACGTGGGCCGAAAAAATTCTCGACGATGTCGAGCAACTGGTGGAAGACGTGTCCACCACGCGCCGCCTTCCTGCCGGCAAGCTGCGCATTTCCAGCAGCCTCGGCTTTGGCCGCCGGTTCGTCGCGCCGGCGCTGGCCCGCTTCTCCGAGCGCTATGCGCAACTGAGCGTGCGGCTCGATCTGGTCGACCGGCTTGTCGACGTGGCGGGCGAAGGCTTCGACCTCGATATCCGCATCGGCGACGAGATCGCGCCGCATCTGATTGCGCGGCGGCTCGCGTCGAATCACCGCGTGCTGTGCGCGTCGCCTGAGTATGTGGCGCGGCACGGCGCGCCGCGTCAGCTTGCCGATCTGTCTTCGCATGCGTGCCTGGCGATCAAGGAGCGTGATCATCCGTTCGGTCTCTGGCGTTTACAGGTGCGTGGGGAAGCAACATCGATCAAGGTCACGGGGCCGCTGTCGACCAATCATGGCGAGGTCGCGGTGCAATGGGCGTTGGCTGGGCGCGGGATCGTGCTGCGGTCGATGTGGGATGTGCGGGCGCTCCTCGCGAACGGCCAGTTGCAGCAGGTTCTGCCTGAGGCTACGCAGCCGGCGAATGTGTGGGCGGTTTATCCGGCGCGGCTCGCGCAGTCGGCGAAGGTTAGGGTGTGCGTGGATTTTTTGAGTGCTGAGTTCGATGTTTTGGATCGCGCCGGCAACCCGTGAAAGCTTGTCGGGAACGAGTGCGAAGCGCGGAGGTTCAAGCCTCGATCTGGTTGCGCGGTGTGCGTCACGCATGTCGATATGCGGCGCGACACTTGCGCGCGCATGCATCCACAATAGCTGGATGCCCCACGTTCAACCCATGCGCTCCGCCGCCGCGGACAACGCAGCTCACGTAACCGTCGCGCGTCGAAACGTATCGCCCACACCAGCCTAACGCCCCGCGTTCAACTTGCGCCACAACGTCGTCTTGCTGATGCCGAGTGCGTCGCAGGCCGCATCGCGATCGCCGTCGTGGGCCGCGAGCGCGGCGCGGATCTGATCGGCTTCCACGTGGCGGCTGCGCTCGCGCAGCGTAAGCGCGGCCGGCGTCGCCGCGCGTGTATGGGCCTCGACGACTTCGGGCGCAACGTCGCGCAGCATCTCACGCGTGAGGACAATAATGCCTTCGTGCGGCGCGCCAGCATCGATGTCAGCGTCAGCGAGTTCAACAGCTATCCGCTCGATCACATTCTGTAATTCACGCACATTGCCTGGCCACGCATAACGTCGCAACGACGCGCCAAGTCCCGTAAGCACCCGTTCGGCGGCGGCCGCATCGGGCACGCGCGCCGCGAGCCGCGGTTCACGCGCCGCGGCCTGCCGCAGCAATTCGACGGCGAGCGGCAGCAGATCATCGGGACGTTCGCGCAACGGCGGCAGCGCGATGCTCAGAATGTTCAACCGGTAGTACAGATCGGCGCGAAAGCGCCCCGCTTCGATGCCCTCGGTCAGCGCGCGATGCGTCGCCGCGACGACCCGGATATCGACGCGCGTCGGCTCGGTCGAACCGAGCCGCACCACCTCGCGTTCCTGCAGCACACGCAACAGCCGGCTCTGCAACGACAGCGGCATTTCGCCGATTTCATCGAGAAACAGCGTGCCGCGGTGCGCAACTTCGATCAGCCCCGCCTTGCCGCCCTTGCGCGCGCCGGTGAACGCGCCTTCCTCGTAGCCGAACAGCTCGCTCTCCAGCAACGCCTCGGGAAACGCGCCGCAATTGATCGCGACGAACGCGAAGTCGCGCCGCGCGCTCAACTGATGCATGCTCTGCGCGACCATCTCCTTGCCGGTGCCGCTTTCGCCGAGAATCAGCACGGTTGCATCCGACCTCGCGTAGCGCTGCACGAGCGAGCGCACCCGTTGGATCGACGCCGATGCGCCGACGATATCCTCGAGCCGGTAACGCGCGGCGAACTGCTGCACACGCTGCCGCGCGCGCAACGTGCGATCGAGCCGCTCGACGGCGCGCGATTCCTGAAACGTCAGCACGGTGCCCGCCGCCGCGCTGCTGCTGGCAAGCGGCCCGCGATGCACGACGTAGCTCGCGCCGCGCACCGTGCAGAAGCTGTCGCCGTCCGCGTCCGGCAGGCTGCCGGCGAGATCGGGGGCAAGGTCGAGCAGCGCGCGCCCCGCGGCTTTTGCCGCGTCGATGCCGAGCATGCTGGCCAGACGCTGGTTCATCACTTCGACGCACCCTTGCGCATCGAGCGCGACGACGCCATCGCGCAGATGTTGCAGCAGATTGTCGAGCCGTTGACGGCGCACGGTTTCGCGGCGCGTCGCCTGCGCGACTTCGAGCGCGGTGTCGAAAGCGGCGCGCACCGACGCGCGCGAGTAGAGAAACACCGCGCCCATGCCAGCATTCGCGGCGAGGTCGGTGACGAGTCCGGGGCCGACCACCACATCGACGCCGCGATCGCTCAGGTCGAGCACGACGCCTTCCGCATCCTGCGCGGACTGATACGACGCGAACGTCACGTCGAGCGCATAGGCGGCCATGAAGCGCCGCACTTCTTCGGGCGTGTCGCCGTGTGTGACGAGACCGACGCGCGCGCCGTCGCGACGAGCGCGTGCGAGCGCATGCATCACGTCGAAACCGGTCGGGCTGATCCGCACGACAGGGACCGTCACGCGTGTTTTCAGATACGCACCGTTGGAGCCGCCCGCAATCACGACATCGGGACGGTTCGCGCCCGCGGCCTCGATCTCTCGCACGGCATCTTCGAAGCCGTGCGAGACGACGCGCAGATCCGCGCGTTCCACGTATTCGCCGGCGATGTCGAAAAACAGATCGCGCAGGCGGCTGATGCTCAGCGCCCAGATGCGCGGGCGCGGAGACGGTTCGAACAGAGGTGTGCTCAAGGCGGGCGGCTCGCGGCTGGATTGGAAAGTCCATCCATTATGCGCGCATTGATTTCCAATTTGAAATTGGAGTTTCATTTGTGAAATACTTGCTGAGCAAGGGCGGCGCGGCTGTCTCCTGTAAAATCAGGTACTTAGCGCTTGCAGACTGTGCTGGCCCGTTCTTTGCTCTTCAAGAGCCGATCAAACAGCCCACACTGTATTTGGAGAACAACTGATGAGCGAAGCAGACAACAGCACGACGAACGCGGGCGCATTCAAACCGAAGAAATCCGTCGCCCTGTCGGGCGTAACGGCGGGCAACACCGCGCTGTGCACGGTCGGCAAGACCGGCAATGACTTGCACTACCGCGGCTACGACATTCTCGACATCGCGAGCGCGTGCGAATTCGAAGAGATCGCGTATCTGCTGGTCCACGAAAAGCTGCCGACCCAGGCCGAACTGACCGCCTACAAGACGAAGCTCAAAGGCTTGCGCGGCCTGCCCGCGAACGTCAAGGCCGCGCTCGAATGGATCCCCGCCGCCGCGCATCCGATGGACGTGATGCGCACCGGCGTGTCGGTGCTCGGCACCGTGCTGCCGGAGAAGGACGATCACAACCTGTCGGGCGCGCGCGACATCGCCGACAAGCTGATGGCCTCGCTCGGTTCGATGCTGTTGTACTGGTACCACTACTCGCACAACGGCAAGCGCATCGAGGTGGAAACCGACGACGATTCGATCGGCGGTCACTTCCTGCATCTGCTGCACGGCGTGGAACCGTCGAAGTCGTGGGTCGACGCGATGCACGTGTCGCTGAACCTGTACGCGGAGCATGAGTTCAACGCGTCGACCTTCACCGGCCGCGTGATCGCGGGCACGGGCTCGGACATCCATTCGGCGATCACCGGCGCGATCGGCGCGCTGCGCGGCCCGAAGCACGGCGGCGCCAATGAGGCCGCGTTCGAGATCCAGTCGCGCTACCAGACGCCTGACGAAGCCGAGGCGGACATCCGCCGCCGGGTCGAGAACAAGGAAGTGGTGATCGGCTTCGGCCATCCGGTGTACACGATCTCCGACCCGCGCAACAAGGTCATCAAGGAAGTCGCGAAGAAGCTCTCGAAGGAAGCGGGCAACACCAAGCTGTTCGCGATTGCCGAGCGGCTCGAATCGGTGATGTGGGAAGCGAAGAAGATGTTCCCGAATCTGGACTGGTTCAGCGCGGTTTCGTATCACATGATGGGCGTGCCGACGGCGATGTTCACGCCGCTGTTCGTGATCTCGCGCACGGCCGGCTGGAGCGCGCACATCATCGAGCAGCGCATCGACAACAAGATCATCCGGCCGAGCGCGAATTACACCGGACCCGACGACCTGCCGTTTGTGCCGCTCGCAAAACGCGTCTAACGATGGCCGACCAGGCATCTACGAGCCGTTGAACGCGTACCAGCAGTCAAGCCGCGCAAGCGTTTCTCCTCCGTTGCGTCCTCGAAAGTTGATGCAATGAACTTGGGCCCTGGCTCACCGACACCCGGAGCCAGGGCTGCTTTTTGCAGCGACGACTGAAGCAGTTGCCCGAGCAGCCGCTCGTGCGACGTGTTCAATCAGGCGGCCGCGAACCAGCGAGCTAAACTACACACATTGTCTGACCGGCCCGCCCCAAAAGCGAAAAGCCGCCGCTGATCGCGATCGACGCCCGCTCATTACTTTATTTGTTCCCCACGCCATGAATACTGCAAACCGCAAACGCCTTCCGGGCACCCAGCTCGATTTCTTCGATACGCGCGCCGCGGTCGACGCGATCCAGCCCGGCGCCTACGACAAACTGCCGTACACGTCGCGCGTGCTGGCCGAAAACCTCGTGCGCCGCTGCGATCCGGCGATGTTGACCGCGTCGCTCAAGCAGATCATCGAGCGCCAGCGCGAACTGGACTTCCCGTGGTTCCCGGCGCGCGTGGTGTGTCACGACATTCTCGGCCAGACCGCGCTGGTCGACCTCGCCGGCCTGCGCGATGCGATTGCCGCGCAAGGCGGCGACCCGGCACTGGTCAATCCGGTGGTGCCGACACAACTCGTGGTCGACCATTCGCTCGCGGTCGAATGCGGCGGTTTCGATCCGGATGCGTTCGCGAAGAACCGCGCGATCGAAGACCGGCGCAACGAAGACCGCTTCGATTTCATCAACTGGACCAAGCGCGCGTTCAAGAACGTCGATGTGATTCCGCCGGGCAACGGCATCCTGCATCAGATCAACCTGGAGCGCATGAGCCCGGTGGTGCAGGTGAAAGACGGCGTGGCGTTCCCCGATACGCTGGTCGGCACCGACTCGCATACGCCGATGGTGGACGCGCTCGGCGTGATCGCGATCGGCGTGGGCGGCCTCGAAGCGGAAAGCGTGATGCTGGGCCGCGCGTCGTATATGCGGCTGCCGGACATCGTCGGCGTGGAACTGACGGGCAAGCCGGGCGAGGGCATCACGGCGACCGACGTAGTCCTTTCGCTGACCGAATTCCTGCGCAAGGAAAAGGTGGTCGGCGCGTACCTCGAATTCTATGGCACGGGCACCGCGAAACTCACGCTCGGCGACCGCGCGACCATTGCCAACATGGCGCCCGAATTCGGCGCGACGGCCGCGATGTTCTACATCGACGAGCAGACCATCAAGTATCTGAAGCTCACCGGCCGCGACGACGAACTCGTCAAGCTGGTGGAGACGTATGCGAAGGAAACGGGCTTGTGGGCCGACACGCTGAAGCACGCCGAGTATGAACGCGTGCTGAAGTTCGATCTGTCCAGCGTGGTGCGCACGCTCGCCGGGCCGTCGAATCCGCATCGCCGCTTGCCGGTATCCGAATTGGCGGCGCGCGGCATCAGCGGGAAGGTGGAGAACGAGCCGGGGCTGATGCCTGACGGCGCGGTCATCATCGCCGCGATCACCAGTTGCACGAACACCAACAATCCGCGCAACATGATCGCCGCCGGCCTGCTGGCGCGCAACGCGAACCGGCGCGGACTGACCCGCAAGCCGTGGGCGAAGACCTCGCTCGCGCCGGGCTCGAAAGCGGTCACGCTGTATCTCGAAGAGGCGGGTCTGCTGCCCGAGCTGGAGACGCTGGGCTTCGGCGTGGTCGCGTATGCGTGCACGTCGTGCAACGGCATGTCCGGCGCGCTCGATCCGGTAATCCAGAAGGAAGTCGTCGAGCGCGATCTGTATGCGACCGCCGTGCTGTCCGGCAACCGCAACTTCGACGGCCGGATCCATCCGTATGCGAAGCAGGCGTTTCTCGCGTCGCCGCCGCTCGTGGTCGCCTATGCGATTGCGGGCACGATCCGCTTCGACATCGAGAAGGACGTGCTCGGTATCGACGCCGACGGCCATGCCGTCACGCTGAAGGACATCTGGCCGTCGGACGAGGAAATCGACGCGATCGTCGCCTCGAGCGTGAAGCCGGAGCAGTTCCGCAAGGTCTACGAGCCGATGTTCGCGGTGTCCGTCGACACGGGCGAGAAAGCCAATCCGCTGTACGACTGGCGCGAGATGAGCACCTACATTCGCCGTCCGCCGTATTGGGAAGGCGCGCTGGCCGGCGAGCGCACGCTCAAGGGCATGCGGGCGCTGGCGGTGCTCGGCGACAACATCACGACCGACCACCTGTCGCCGTCCAACGCGATTCTGCTGGACAGCGCGTCGGGCGAATACCTCGCGAAAATGGGCCTGCCTGAAGAGGACTTCAATTCCTACGCGACGCATCGCGGCGATCACCTGACCGCGCAGCGCGCGACGTTCGCGAACCCGACGCTGAAGAACGAGATGGTGCTCGAAGACGGCAAGGTGAAGGCCGGTTCGCTCGCGCGCATCGAGCCCGAGGGCAAGGTCACGCGCATGTGGGAAGCGATCGAAACCTACATGGAGCGCAAGCAGCCGCTGATCGTGATTGCCGGGGCCGACTACGGCCAGGGTTCGTCGCGCGACTGGGCGGCCAAGGGCGTGCGCCTGGCGGGCGCGGAGGCGATCGTCGCGGAAGGATTCGAGCGCATTCACCGCACGAACCTGGTGGGCATGGGTGTGTTGCCGCTCGAGTTCAAGGCGGGGGTGAATCGCATCACGCTCGGCATCGACGGGACGGAAACGTTCGATGTGATCGGCCAACGCAAGCCGCGTGCGGATTTGACGCTGGTGATCCACCGCAGGAATGGCGAGCGCGTCGAGGTGCCGGTGACGTGCCGGCTCGACACGGCTGAAGAGGTTTCCATCTACGAAGCCGGCGGCGTGTTGCAGCGCTTTGCGCAGGACTTTCTGGAGTCGTCGAAGGCGGCGGCTTGAAACGGCTTCGGTCGACGCGATTTGATTGAGTCGCCTGAATCCGCCGGAGCGGGCGATTCAGCGATGAACGTAACGTAACGCAGCACAGGGCGGTATGGCCTCGCAAGCCATGCCGCCTGCTCACTTCAGGACACGACTTTCATGGCCCATAAACCGCAGATCAAGATTCCGGCCACCTACATGCGTGGCGGCACCAGCAAAGGTGTGTTTTTCCGCCTGCAGGATTTGCCCGAGGCGGCCCAAACGCCCGGCGCCGCGCGCGACGCGCTGCTGATGCGCGTGATCGGCAGCCCCGACCCATACGGCAAGCAGATCGATGGCATGGGCGGCGCGACGTCGAGCACCAGCAAGACGGTGATCGTCGCTAAAAGCAGCCGGCCCGGTCACGACGTGGACTATCTGTTTGGCCAGGTGTCGATCGATAAAGCCTTCGTCGACTGGAGCGGCAATTGCGGCAACCTGTCCGCCGCGGTCGGTCCGTTCGCGATCAGCGCGGGTCTGGTCGACGCGAGCCGCATTCCGCGCGATGGCGTGGCCACCGTGCGCATCTGGCAGGCCAACATCGGCAAGACGATCATCGGACACGTGCCGATGACCGGTGGCGCCGTGCAGGAAACCGGCGACTTCGAACTCGACGGCGTGACCTTTCCCGCAGCGGAGGTGCAGCTCGAATTCATGGACCCGGCAGCGGAAGAAGAGGGCGCGGGCGGCTCGATGTTCCCCACCGGCAATCTGGTCGACGATCTAGAAGTGCCGGGCGTCGGCACGCTGAAGGCGACCATGATCAACGCGGGCATTCCGACCATCTTCGTGAACGCGCAGGCGATCGGCTACACGGGCACGGAGTTGCAGGACGCCATCAATAGCGATGAGAAAGCACTGGCGATGTTCGAGACCATTCGTGCGCACGGCGCGCTGCGCATGGGCCTCATCAAGCATCTCGACGAGATCGCGACGCGGCAGCATACGCCGAAGATCGCTTTCGTCGCGAAGCCGGCCGATTACGTGGCGTCGAGCGGCAAGCGCGTCGGCGCGGCCGACGTCGATCTGCTGGTGCGCGCGATGTCGATGGGCAAGCTGCATCACGCGATGATGGGCACGGCGGCGGTGGCGATCGGCACGGCGGCGGCGATTTCGGGCACGCTCGTGAATCTGGCGGCCGGCGGCGGCGAGCGTGAGGCGGTGCGCTTCGGGCATCCGTCGGGCACGTTGCGGGTGGGCGCGCAAGCGAGTCAGAACGATGGCGAGTGGACGGTGACCAAGGCCATGATGAGCCGTAGCGCAAGAGTGTTGATGGAGGGATGGGTGCGGGTTCCGCAGGAGGGGTGAGGGTCGTGCGGTGTTGAGGCGTGTCGTCGCCACGGTCATGGAGGGAACCATGAAAGTCAAAAGGATCGTCGCGAATATCAGCACGCAGGCGGTGGATGATGCGAAGCGCTTCTACCAGCAGATATTCGGTCTCGAGTTGCTGATGGATCATGGCTGGATTGCCACGTACGGTTCGTCCGAAAAGATGGATGTGCAGATCAGTATCGCTTCGCAAGGAGGATCGGGTACGCCTACGCCTGACCTGTCGATCGAAGTGGACGATATTGCCGTCGCGCTTGAGCGCGTGAAGGCGGCGGCGATTCCGGTCGAATATGGTCCGGTCGACGAACCGTGGGGTGTGCGGCGGTTTTATGTCCGCGATCCGTTCGGCAAGCTTGTCAATGTGCTTGCTCATCTTTGATGCGCTATCGATGTCCATCAAAGTAAGCGGCACGGAAGGCTATGCGGAACAAGCGCAAGCTCTGGTCGAGCAATGGCAGAGCATTTCGTTCGCCGACCAGCACCGGTCAGTCCTGCACCTCATACCGGACGCCTCGTCGAGAATTCTCGACATCGGTTCCGGGTTGGGGACTGATGCGGCCGCATTCGCCGCGATGGGGCACACGGTGGTAGCCGTTGAGCCGGTCGACGCACTGCGTACTGCGGGAATCGATCTGCATTCGTCGCCGCGCATCGAGTGGATCGACGATAGCTTGCCCGACCTCGCTATCCTGCTTTCGCGGCGCGAGACATTTGATGTGGTCATGCTCACGGCCGTATGGATGCACCTCGATGAGCAACAGCGCCGCCGGGCAATGCCTAACGTGAGTTCTCTTGTGTGCGAGGGCGGCGTGTTGATTATGTCTTTGCGACACGGGCCCGTTCCATATGGCCGCCGCATGTTTGACGTCACGCCTGAAGAGACGATCCAACTTGCGGCCAGCGAGGGTTTGCAAGTCGTGCAGCGTTTGCATACCGAGTCAGTTCAGCAGTCCAATCGGAATATGGGCGTGAGCTGGACGCGATTAGCGTTTGAGCAACGCTCCTGGATGATCGCAATGTCAGCTGGCTTCGGCGCGAATTACGTATCCACGCCTGGACCGCAGCAGCGGCCGCAAAAAGCTCAATAATTTGCCGGCGTGGCATGAACGATCGACGAATCTAATCATTGCGGACTGGCAAAAAAGCGCGGGCCGGGACGGTCATCATCCATCCCGGCCCGGCTTTCAAACCAACGCGGCTAATCAAGCTAATCGCCTAAGCCGTACGAACCGCCCTCTCAATTCACATCAACCAGAACCCGCCCCTGCAATTTCCCCGCGAGCATATCCGCCGCGGCGCCGCTCACTTCCGCCAACGGAACGGTTTTCGACGTAATTCCATCGAGCACCGACAGCGGCAGATCACGCACAATGCGCTGCCACGCGCTGATCCGGTCTTTCGACGGCAGCATGACCGAGTCCACCCCGATCAACTTGACGCCGCGCAGGATGAAAGGCATCACGGTCGTCGGCAGATCAGCACCGGCGGCAAGGCCGCACGCGGCGACGACGCCACCGTAATTCATCTCGGCCAGCACGCGCGCCAGCACCTTCGAGCCAACCGTATCGATCGCCGCAGCCCAGCGCTGGCCTTCCAGCGCGCGCGGCGGTTCGCTCCACTCGGGGCCGTCGATCACTTCCTTCGCGCCGAGGCGCTTCACGTAGTCGTGTTTGGCGGGATTGCCCGTCAACGCGCTGACCTCGTAACCGAGCTTGGTCAGGATCGCCACGGCCACGCTGCCCACGCCGCCCGCCGCGCCCGTCACCAGAACCGGGCCGCTTTGCGGCCGGATGCCCGCGGCTTCGAGCGCATTCACGCAGAGCATGCCGGTGAAGCCGGCGGTGCCGATCATCATCGCCTGCCGCGTGCTGAGTCCGACGGGCAGCGGCACGAGCCAATCGCCGCGCACGCGCTGATACTGGCTGTAGCCGCCCCAGTACTTTTCTCCGACGCTCCAGCCGGTGAGCACCACCTTCTGGCCGACTTCGAGATTCGGATTGGTGGTTTCGACCACCGTCCCCGCGAAGTCGACGCCGGGCACGAGCGGCCACGTCTTGACGATCTTGCCCGCGCCAGTGACGGCGAGCGCGTCCTTGAAGTTGATCGTCGAAAAGTCGATCTTGACGAGCGTGTCTTCATTGGGCAGCGCGTCGAACGACAGCGTTTCGATCGTGGCCTTGGTCTTCCTGTCTTCTTCGCGAAGAATCATTGCGTTGAAAGTCTGTTCCGACATGTGAGTGATCTCCCGGTAGTTCAAAAGGAAAGAGGTTGCGGCGCCCGGCTTTAGCGGGAAAACCGCCGGTCGCGCCATTGAATGGCTTCGCGCATGCCCTGTTCGCGCGCCACCGCCATGAACGCCTTCTTGTCGGGCGAGCCGGCGGTCTCGATCGCGTGATCGAGATCGAGCGCGTGTTGCAACGCGGCCTTCATGCCGCGCGCCTCGAAGCTGTGATTGATCGCGGTCTTGGTCACGCGCACGAGGTTGGGGTCGATCACCGCCATCGCGTGCGCGATACGCAGCGCTTCGGCAACGTGCTCGCCTTCCGGCACGATGCGGTTGACCAGACCCAGCTCGCGCGCGGACTGCGCGTCGATGCGGTCGAGCCCGGTCAGGATGATTTCCTTTGCCTGTTTGGGGTTGGTCATCCACGGCAGCAGCATCGTGACGATGCCCGCGCCGAACTTCAGTTCGGGCTCGCCGAAGGTCGCGCCCGGCGTGGCGACCGTGATATCGCAGGCCAGCGCGATCTCGAACGCGCCCGCGAGACACGCGCCGTGCACCGCCGCGATGGTCGGCTTGGGCGAATCCCAGAAGCGCATGGTGGTGTCGAAATCGCGCGCGAGGATTTCGCGCCACACGGCCTCGCCCTCGGGCCGCGCCTCCATCTGTTCCTTCAGATCGAATCCGGACGAGAACGCCTTGCCCGCGCCGCTGATCACGATCGCCTTGACGCTCTGGTCGGCCTCGGCGAGATCGAGCGCGGCGTTGATCTCCATGTGCGATAGCTTGCCAAGCGCATTCAACCGCTCGGGACGATTCAGCGTGAGGTGAGCAACGTTCTGTTCAACGGCGTACAGCAACGTGGAAAATGTGGACATGGATCGGTCTTCCTATTGAACGTGACGGTTGAGCGGGACGAACGGGCGGAGGGTGCCGGTCGCCACCATGCTGCGCAATTCGCGGCTGCCCGCTCAAGGCCGTGCCCGCTATCGACCCCGGTTGTAGACGACCGGTCAGTTAGTCTTTATAGACACTAGTTGACTGGTCGTCTACAAAAAATTATAGTGGCTCGGGTAAGTCCCGATCGCGTGAAAAGAAGGGACGATCGACACGACAATGGCTCGCCGCGCAGGCCGCGCGCAGTAGCGAGCTGGAGGAGGCGGGATGGAGGACAGGCTGGATGCCGCAGACGCGGCGAGTACCGTAAGCGCGACAGAGGCGGCGCTGATTACGGCACGCGCGAATCGCGCCGTGCTGGTGATCGCCGTCGCGCAACTGCTCGGCACGTCGCTATGGTTCAGTGCGAACGGTGCGATGCGCGACTTGCAGACAGCGTGGCAATTGAACGCGTCCGGTATTGGCTGGCTGACGAATGCGGTGCAGGCGGGCTTCATCGTCGGCACGCTGATTTCGGCAACCACCGGACTCGCGGATCGTGTCTCGGCCAGCAAGGTGTTCGCCGTGTGCGGCGTTCTCGGCGCCGCTTTGAACGCGCTGTTCGCGCTGTGCAGCACCGGGCTTGCATCCGCAATCGTGTTCCGGTTCGGTGTGGGCGTTGCGCTCGCGGGCATCTATCCGCTAGGGATGAAGCTGCTGGTGTCGTGGGACCCTCGCCGGGCCGCGCAGACGCTCGCGTTGCTGGTCGCGATGCTGACGCTCGGCACGGCGTCGGTCCATGCGATCCGCGGTCTGTTCTCCACCGTTGCCTGGCAAACCGTGGTGTTGGCTTCGTCGATGCTCGCGGTGATCGGCGCGCTGCTGGTGCTTGCGCTCGGCGAAGGGCCGCATGCGCGGCGCGCGGGCAAGCGTCGCGCGGGTTTGTCGGCGGGAGTCGGGCAGGTCTTGCGGATCAGCGAGTTTCGCGCGGCGGCGCTCGGCTACTTCGGGCACATGTGGGAGCTGTACGCGTTCTGGACGCTGACGCCGCTTCTGGTGCAGCGTGCGTTTGCGGGCGGCGCGCATGCGTCGGCCAGTGTAGTCGCGCTGTGGTCGTTTCTGATCATCGCGATCGGCGCGATTGGCTGCCTGCTGGGTGGCAAGCTGAGCAAATCGGCCGGCAGCGCGCGCACCGCCGCGCTTGCGTTGACGATCTCGGGCACGCTGTGCGCGGTCTATCCGCTCGCGTCGACGCTGGGCACCGCCGGGCAGCTTGCGCTGTTGCTGGTATGGGGCATCAGCGTGATCGCCGATTCGCCGCAATTCTCCGCGCTGTCGGTCAAGGCATGTCCCGCCGACAAAATCGGCGGAGCGTTGACGTTGCAGAACAGCTTCGGCTTTTTCCTGTCGGCGTGTTCGATCCTGTGGTCGACGAGCGCCTATCATTCGCTCGATGCGCGGGTCGCCTGGCTGCTGTTGCCTGGACCGATCATCGGTTTGATCGCGATGAGGCCGCTGCTTCGCAAGCGGCCGCTGTGGTGATCGGCGTCGCGATGCGCGGCCGGGCGGGACAGTGCATAGGCAGCGCAGGTACGCAACGGCAGACTCGATTGAAGTGTTAGCAGTCTCAGCAGTCAATGAGGAGAGGACAAGAAAAATGGCGACCACGACAACCAAACGCGACAGCGGGCGACGCGCCGAACTGGTACGCATCGGCGTAGCCATTCTTACCGAGAAGGGTTTCTACAATTTCTCGCTGGACGAACTGGTCGCGCTCGCGGGTGTGCCCAAAGGCTCGTTCCATTACTACTTCAACAGCAAGGACGCATACGCGCTGGAAGTGATCGAGAGCTACGCCGCGTACTTCGCGCGCAAACTCGATCGCCATCTCAGCGATACCACGCTCGACCCGATCAGCCGTATCGAAGCGTTCGCCGAAGACGCGGCGAGCGGCATGGAGCGCTTCGACTTCAAGCGCGGCTGTCTGGTGGGCAATCTCAGTCAGGAACTCGCCGCGCTCGACGAAACGTTTCGCGCGGCGCTGCTGAGCGTGATCCAGGATTGGCGCCGGCGCATCCAGGTCTGTCTCGACGAAGCGAAGGAGGCAGGCCAGGTTCGCGCGGACGCGGATACGGCGGCGCTCGCCCGATACTTCTGGAACGCGTGGGAAGGGGCGGTGCTGTGCTCGAAGCTGGAGAAGTCACGCGCGCCGCTGGATGATGCGAGTGTGGCGTTCATCGAGCATTTGAAATGCTCGGCGAAGCGCGCGGATCAGAAATAGATCTTTTTCAACCGTAGTGGTGAGGTGTCGGGCGCTCTGCAAGATACGGCCTCATTGCACCACCACGGCGTTGGCGGGCGCGTGGTTCGCCGCAAAGTCCAACACCACAACGCCGCCGCACCGCAAAGCCGCTTTTTACTTGCCGCCGTGCTTCGCCTGCCAGCGATGCATGAACGCGATCTCATCGTGCTGGGCCTTGATGATGTTCCGTGCCAGGCGCTTCAGCTCTGGGTCCTTCCCATACTTCAATTCCACCTGCGCCATTTCGATCGCCCCCTGGTGATGCGGAATCATGTGCGCGACGAAGTCCTTGTCGGCGTCGCCCGTGTATTCGGGTGCGCTCATGTCATGCATCATTTTCTCGTCGGCGGCTTTGAACGCGTCCGTCGATTCGCCCGCTGCGCCGTGCTCCGAACCTGACATATGCATGCCTTGCATCGCAGGCGCTTGCTGCGCGTGAACCGGCATCGCCGCTACAGCAAACGTCAAGCCGCTGAACATACAAAGAGCACGAAATGCGCGAAGGTTTTTCATAGTGGATGTCCGTTGGTAAAAAATTGTCCCGAGTGGATGGTCTCGGGTGAGCTTGCTGCCGGGAAGCGGAAGTTTAACCAGGCCTCGCGTCTTCCCGGCCGCATTCCGATCAATTTCCTGCTGAAGGATGAAAACCTGCTGCCTCGATCACCTCGATGAGCCGCTGCTCGGGCAGCATCGACGCGATCTTGACGGTTTTGACGGCGATATCAACGTCGAGCGTCGCGGCAGGGTCGAGACGGTTGACCGCGCGAGTGATCGCATTGGCACATCCTTGACACGTCATGTCCGGGATTGCGAATTCCATTTGCTGCCTCCAATGAGTAACCAGACACAAGCGTGGACCTTCCCACGACGGTAAGGTCAAGCGCGTTCGCTAATGGATTGACGCGAGGAGCCGGTCCGACGCAGGCCTATAATAAAAAACCTCATCGCGGGCTCATGAGGTTGTGAACCGAAGAGCCCGCCGCCTGCCAACCGTATCGCAACCGCAAAGAGGCTGACAGCATGTATATCGCCATGAACCGCTTCAAAGTGACACCTGGGTCCGAGGCCGCGTTCGAAAATGTGTGGACGTCTCGCGACACCCATCTGAAAGAGGTTCCGGGCTTCGTGGAATTTCATTTGCTGAAGGGACCGCAGAAGGAAGATCACGTTCTGTATTCGAGCCATACGATTTGGCGCGACCGTGCCGCATTCGAAGCGTGGACGAAATCGGAAGCCTTTCGCGCCGCGCATCGGAGTGCAGGAAACGAAAATCGTGTGCTCTATCTCGGACATCCGGAATTCGAAGGCTTCGAGGTCATTCAGACCGTGAAGTAGTCACCGTAGTAAGGCCGCGTCCCGCACCCCGTTTGCAATGAACGGGCAAAGTTGCGGGGCGCGCGGTTCGCGTCTGCCGTCACATCCATCGCGTTTTCCCCGCTCCGGCACGACGAATGTAGCGGCTGCCTTGAGACTCACCACGCAGTTTCCACGCCGACCAGTCGAGCGCGAACGACGGCGGCAACTTCTGTGCGCAATCGCGACGTTCACGATGAGCTATCAGTGGAGGCGATTCAGAGAAGCAATTCACCGGGCGAGTTGCATGAGCCGCGCACTGCATGCGCGACGACGCGTTAATCGTGCATGCGGTATTCTTTGATGAGTCATCCGGCAGGCTCGATCTTCATTGCGCAGCAAGCATCGCCGAGCATGTCCGATGCCGATGCATGCCTGCAGAGCGCCTGCGCAACTCACAAAGGAATAGAACCATGAAAGCCGTCAAAATCGGTTCGCCCGCCACTGTGGCGAGCCTCCAGGTGGTCGATCTCGCGGACCCTGGTCAACCCGCGGCGGGCCAGATTCGCGTGCGTATTCACGCGAGTTCGCTGAACTATCACGACTACGGCGTGGCCAGCGGCAACTTGCCTGCTGAAGCGGGCCGGATTCCGATGGCGGACGGCGCTGGCATTGTCGAAGCGGTCGGCGCCGGCGTGAGCGAATTCAAGGCCGGCGATCACGTGGTGTCGTGCTTCTTCCCGTTCTGGGAAAACGGGCCGCCCGCAATCGGCGACTTCCGCACGACGCCCGGCGACGGCGTGGACGGTTACGCGCGCGAAGTCGTCGTGTTGCCGAGCCACTACTTCACGCATGCACCGCGCGGCTACAGTCACGCCGAAGCAGCGACGCTGACGACGGCCGGGTTGACCGCGTGGCGCGCGCTCGTCGTGGACGGGCAGTTGAAAGCGGGCAGCACGGTGCTCGTGCTCGGCACAGGCGGCGTGTCGATCTTCGGCTTGCAGATCGCCAAAGCGATGGGTGCTTCGGTGATCGCCACGTCATCGTCCGATGCGAAACTCGCGAAGCTTCGCGAACTGGGCGCGGACCATACGATCAACTATCGCGACAATCCCGAATGGGGCAAGCAGGTTCGTCAGTTGACGGATGGGCGAGGCGTCGATCATGTGATCGAAGTAGGTGGTCCTGGCACGTTGCCGCAGTCGATTACCGCTTGCCGGATCGGCGGCCATATCGCGCTGATCGGCGTGTTGACCGGGCGCGCGGGACCGGTGCCGACCGCCGCGCTGATGGCAAGACAGCAACGCTTGCAAGGGCTGATCGTGGGCAGCCGCCAGGATCAGATCGACATGATCCGCGCGTTGGAAGTGACGGGCATCAAGCCGGTGATCGACAGCACGTTTGCGCTGGAGAAACTCGGCGATGCGTTCCGGCACGAGGAGTCGGGCGCGCACTTCGGGAAGATTTGCGTGACGATGTGACGAGCGCGTCCGCAAGCGGGAGCGGAGCCGAAGATCACGGCGTGACTCCCGCTGCTTCTACGGTCGCGGGACAGCGTTTTGCTTGCAGCAACCCTCAACCGCGCCGCGCGAGGCCCGTGAAATCAACGCTCGTCGCTTCGCACGCTTGCGTCAATGCCGCGTCGTAGCTGGTAAAGAACACCGTGCGCGTGCTCGCCAACGATTTGAACAAATCGGCCAGCACGGCGCGTGCGGCGGCGTCGAGCCCGCCGGCCGGTTCGTCCGCGATGACAACGCGAGTCTCGCCAAGCGCTGCGGCCGTCAGGAAAAACTTCTTCCGCGTACCGAACGACATCTGTTCGAAATGTTTGTCGAGATGTGGCGTGAGGCCGAAACGGTCCGCCAGATCGAGCGTATCGCTTTCGACCGTGGTCTTTCTCTCCCCTGCCACATCCTTCAGATACTCACGACCGGTCCGATCCGGATGGATCATGCAGTCCTCGGGGACATACGCGAGCACGGATTTCGCGGCGAGCGGCGCGCTGCGCAACGAATGGCCGCCGAGCCACACATCGCCCGAGTCGGCTTGGATCGTGCCGGCCAGGATGCTGAGCAACGTCGATTTTCCGCTGCCCGATTCATCGTTTAACGCGATACATCCCGATGCGGCGTCGTAGTGCAGTCCTTCGAAGATGATGCGGTCGGCGTAGTGCTTGCTGAGGTTGTCGAATCGAAGCATGAGTTGGAGCGTATGGTTTCAGCAGGTTGGCGTTGCGCCAGTTTAGCAGCGCAACGCCGTTGCCTTCACCGGTCTACGTCGAGCAGGAAGGCCACCATCCGGTCGCACACACGGCCGAACATTTGCGTGCCCGTCACGGTCGGGCAGCCACGTGCGCGCGCCGCTTCGATCAGCGGCGTGAGCGGCGGTTTAGTCACGACATCGCCGACGAACGTCGTGGCAGGCAAGCGCGATAAGTCGATCGGCAACGGATCGTCCGCGCGCATGCCGAGCGGCGACGCATTCACGACCACGTCGTATGCATGAGCTTCCACCGCGGCGTCGACGCTGCGTGCTTCGCCATGCCCGAGCGCATTCAATCGCCCGACCAGCGAAGCCGTGCGTTCCGCATCGTTGTCGCGCACGTCGAGCAAGCCGACGCCGCTTTGCATCAGCGCATGGCCGATCGCGGAACCCGCGCCGCCGGCGCCGATCAGCAACGCGCGTTTGCCGCGCAACTCGCAACCCGCATCGACGAGCGCCGCAACGAAGCCGGTGCCGTCGAACATGCCGCCGTGCCACAGCCCGTCCGCCGTACGGCGCAGCGTGTTGACCGCGCCGAGGAAGCCCGCTTCCTTGGACAACGTGGAGCAATACTCGGCGGCGCTGAACTTGTGCGGCACCGTGATGATCACGCCGTCGACGTTGCGCATCGGCGTGACGCCCGCGAAGAACGCGGGCAGGTCGGCGGAGGCGACGTGAGCGGGGACCACCAGCGCGTCGCGGCCGGCCGCGCGCAACGCGGCGGTCACGCCGGACGGCGAGCGCACCTGCGCAATCGGATCGCCGACGATGAAATACACCCGCGTCGCGCCGATAAGGCCCTCGTCGAGTGAAGCGGAAAACGGCAGTGCGTGAGCCTGCGTCATGTTCGAATCTCCAGAGAGTGAAGACCTGTTGCATCGTGCACGATGCCGGGCTGTCCTGCTTGATCGGATTGAAGTGCGAGTTAGCGATAGAACGCCACGGTTTGCCGCAAGCCCTGATCGAGCGGCGTGTGCGGCAGACCGGGCAGCAGGTCCGCAAGCGCTGGGTCGACGGGAAACGACGTGGCGATCGGCAACGGTTCACCGGCTGCATCGATGCGCGCGCCCGGCACGATCTCGCCGATCCGTTCGATGACCTGGTCCACCGAAACGATGTCGCCCGCCAACGTGAACACATTTGCGCCGCGCGGCGCTTCAAATAGCGCGGCTTCGTAAGCGGCGGCCACGTCGTCCGCGAACACGAGGCCGGTCGAGCCAGTGAACGGAATCGTGTACTGCTCGCGTCGCGCCGCGGCGCGGCACGCGAGACTCGGTCCGGCGCTCGAACCGGTTTCGCGTCCGGCGCCATACACGACGAGCGGCCGGAAGCCCACGCTGGCGATGCCGTGATCGTGCCAGTAGGCGCGCGCCGCGCCTTCGCACGCGAGCTTGAACGCGCCGTACAAGGTCTGCGGAAACGGCACGCTGCCGTCGTCGGGACCGAACACGCCTGCGCTGCTCGCATACAACACGCTTTTCAAGCCGGCGGCGCGCGCGGCTTCGAATACGTTGAGCGTGCCGATCAGATTGATTTGCGCGCCGCGCACCGGATCGAGCGCGCATGCCGGCGTCAGCACGCCGGCCAGATGAATCACCGCGTCGCAACCGTCCAGCGCGTGCGACACGTCGTCCGCGAGCGCGATGTCGCCGCTCGCCCATTGCACTGACGCGGCTCGCTCCGGTGCGAGCGCTTCCAGCAGCGGCGAGCCGGCGCGCAGATCGAACGCCTTAACGCTCACGCCTTTGTCGAGCAGGCGGCGCATGACCCACGCCGCCAGAAAACCGCTTCCTCCCGTCACCAGTACGCGCATTGCTGTGTCTCCGTGAAATGTTTCAACGCTTTGCATTTTTGCATTTGTGGAATAGTATTCCAATTCAATAGCAAATTCTAGATGAACGACGGGCCATAAAAAATCCGCCTGGTCGTCGCCGGTAAAGAACACAAAGGGCGCAAAGGAGCAGTAAATGGTGGAGACACTCAGCGGTTTGCAGCAGGACGAAACGTTCGACGTCGTCGTGATCGGAGCAGGCGGGGCGGGCATGTCGGCGGCGCTGTTCGCCGCGATTGACGGCGCGCGCGTGCTGCTGGTCGAGAGCACCGAATATGTGGGCGGCACCACCGCTTTTTCGGCCGGCACCACGTGGATACCGGCTTCGATGCACGGCCCGTCGGTCAATCCGGACGACAGCAGCGCGAACGCCGAGGCCTTTCTGCGCCGAGCGGTCGGCGAGCGCAGCAACGAGGCGTTGCGTCGCGCGTTCCTGCAGGCGGGTCCGCAGGCCGTCGCGCACCTCGAGGCGAATTCGGACGTGAAGTATCGCGCGCGCCCGTTTCATCCCGACTATCTGTCCGAACTCGAGGGGTCGACGTTGCGCGGCCGCGCGCTCGAACCGCTCGCGTTCGACGGCCGCAAGCTCGGCAAACAGTTCGCGCTGATCCGTCCGCCGATTCCCGAATTCACGGTGCTCGGCGGGATGATGGTCGATCGCGACGATGTCGCTCATCTGCTCAACATGACGAAGTCGTTGAAGTCGCTGCGCCATGCGGTGAAGCTGCTCGCGCGTCATGTGCGCGACCGCATGAGCTGGCCGCGCGGCACGCGTCTCGTGATGGGCAATGCGCTGATTGGCCGCTTGCTGCATTCGTTGCTGGCCCGGGACGTCACGGTGCTGGTGAACACGAAACTGGAGTCGTTGCATACCGGCGCGGGCGGCAGCGTCGAAAGCATGACGCTGAGTCAGAACGGCCAGCGTCGCCGGATCACGGTGACAGGTGGCGTGATTCTCGCGAGCGGCGGTTTCAACCGGCATCCGCAGCGGCGTCGCACGATGCTGCCGGGCGCCGACCCCAGCTGGTGTCCTGGCGCGCCGGGCCACACGGGCAGCGCGCACGATCTGGCGCTCGCCATCGGCGCGCGTTATGGCGAAGGCGCGTTGAGCAACGCGTTCTGGGCGCCGGTTTCGGTGCGCAAACGCAGCGACGGCACGACTGCGGTGTTCCCGCACTTTCTGATGGATCGCGGCAAGCCCGGCATGCTCGTGGTCAATCAGCAAGGCAAGCGTTTCCTGAACGAAAACACCTCGTATCACCTGTTCGGCATTGCGATGCAGGAAGCGCATTGCAAGACGCCGTCGGTGCCCGCGTATCTCGTCACCGATGCGGAAGGCCTGCGCAAATACGGGCTCGGCATGGTGCGGCCGGGCGGAAGGGCCTTGCGCCATTTCTCGCGGACGGCTATCTGACCCGCGCCGAAACGCTCGACCAACTCGCGGCGAAGCTCGGCATCGATGCAGCCGGACTTGCCGACAGCGTCGCGCGCATCGACGGATACGCGCGAACCGGGGTGGACCTGGATTTTCAGCGCGGCACCACCGACTACCAGCGCGCCAATGGCGACCCGAACTGGCCAGGACCGAACCCTTGCCTCGGACCGATCGGGCGCGCACCGTTCTACGCGGTGCGGCTCTATCCGGGTGACATCGGCGCGGCGACCGGGCTCGTCAGCGATCAGAAGGGCCGCGTGCTGGGCCGCGACGATCAGCCGGTCGGCGGGCTGTACGCGTGTGGCAACGATATGCAATCGGTGATGGGAGGCGTGTATCCCGGACCCGGCATCACGCTTGGACCTGGGCTCGCGTTTGCGTATCTGGCAGGGCGCGATGCGGCGGCGCGTGCGAAAGGGGCGCGGTCAGATGTGGCCTCATCCGATTCGGTCAGCGGAGCACCAGGGCGGCACGAGGAAAAAATCCTCTGACGAACCAGGGCCCAGCCTGGTTTAAATAGTATTGTGAAATGGAATAGTATTCAACAAATGAGTCCGATCCGATCTCTGTTCAACGATGAAGCGAACTGGCGATGAAGCGCGAACCGATCCTCGAATGTGATGTGCTGGTGCTGGGTTCCGGCGCCGCTGGTCTTGCCGCCGCGGTGACCGCCGCGACGCGCGGGCTGCGCGTGATGGTGGCGGAGAAGGCCGACGTGTTCGGCGGCACGAGCGCATGGTCGGGCGGCTGGATGTGGATTCCCGGCAACCCGCTCGCCGCGCGTGCCGGAATTGTGGAGGAACCCGAAGCATCGCGGACCTATCTGAGCAACGAACTCGGCACCCACTTCGACACCGCCAAGGTCGACGCATTGCTCGAAGCCGGTCCGCGGATGGTCGAGTTTTTCGAACGCCATACGTCGATGCGTTTCATCGACGGCAATCGCATTCCCGATTTTCATACGACGCCCGGCGCTGCGAGCGGCGGCCGCTCGGTGTGCGCGATGCCGTTCGACGGCCGCGAACTCGGTCCGCTGATTGAACGGCTGCGCCCGCCGCTCGGCGTCGTGACGCTCAAGGGCATGGCGATCGGCTCGGGCCAGGATCTCGCGCACTTCTTCAACGCCACACGCTCGTTGCACTCAGCCATGCACGTGCTGCGCCGCCTCGCGGCATTCGCGGGCCACAAGCTGCGGTATGGCCGTTCGATGCATCTGGTGAACGGCAATGCGCTGGTCGCGCGTCTGCTGAAATCGGCGCACGACCGTGGGGTCGATTTGCGCACGAATGCAAAGGCGGTGGCGTTGCTGCGCGAAACGGGTGGTGAAGCGGGCAAGGAAGCCGGCCGCGTGATCGGCGCGCGTGTCGAGATCGACGGCGTGTCGCACGAAGTGCGCGCCGCGCTCGGCGTGGTGCTCGCTTGCGGCGGTTATCCGCACGACCTCGCGCGTCGCGCGCAGACTTTCGCTTATACGCCGTCGGGGCACGAGCACTGGTCCGCTGCGCCGCTCACGAATACCGGCGACGGCATTCGTCTCGGCGAAGCGGCCGGCGGGCATTTCGATGCGTCGCTTGAGACGCCCGCGGCATGGGCGCCCATCTCGCTCGTGCCGCAAGGCGGCGGCCAACCGGCCGTCGCGTTCCCGCATCTGATCGAGCGCGCGAAGCCGGGCGTGATCGCGGTGACGCGGGCAGGGCAGCGCTTCGTCAATGAAGCGTCGTCGTATCACGACTTCATCAGCGCGCTGATCGGCACGACTCCCGCTGGCGACGAAGTGTGTGCATGGCTGGTCTGTGACCACCGATTCCAGCGCCGTTACGGCCTCGGTTTTTCAAAGCCGTTTCCGTTTCCCACCGCCCCGTATCGCCGCTCGGGCTATCTGAAGCGCGCGAACAGTCTCGCCGAACTGGCTGCGCAATGCGGGATCGAGCCGCAAGGACTTGAGAACACCGTCGCCGCATACAACAGCTATGCGAAGGACGGCTACGATCCGCAATTCCACAAGGGCTCGACGCCGTACAACCGCGTGCAGGGCGACGCGCGGCACACACCGAACCCATGCGTCGCGCCGCTCGAAGACGGCCCGTTCTACGCAGTGAAGTTGTTGCCCGGCAGCCTCGGCACGTTCGCGGGCCTCGCCACCGACGCAAGCGCCCATGTACTCGGCGACAACGGCCAACCGGTGCCGGGCCTGTACGCGGTCGGCAACGACAGCGCCAGCATGATGGGCGGCTGTTATCCGAGCGGCGGCATCACGCTCGGCCCCGCGATGATCTTCGGTTATCTCGCGGGACTCGCTCTCGCCAGCGCGGCTCAAACTGCCAAGGCGGACTCGACGAAACAACCCACCCCGCCCACGAATTCCACCATCCCGTCACAAGGACACATGCAATGACTCTCTACGACGTCGTCACGCTCACAGTGAAAATCGGCGCGAACGCGCAGGTCTTCGAAAGTATCAAGGCAAGTGGCGACCAGCCCGGCTCGACACTGCTCGGCTGCTGGTATTCCGACATCGGCGCGCTCGGGCAGGTGCTGGTGCTGCGCGGTTTCGACTCCGAAGCGTCGTTGATCACCGAACGCAAGCGCATGCTGCTCGAAGGCAATCCGTTCGGTTGCGGCGAGTCCGTCACCGACGTGAAGATCGACAGCTATGCGCTGTTCCCGTTTTTGCCGCCGATCGAGCCGGCCGTGCACGGCGGCATCTACGAGATGCGTGTCTACGGCACGAAGCTGGCGAGCCTGCAGCACACCATCGATGCATGGGAGAAGGCCGTGCCCGAGCGTACCCGGCGCTCGCCGCTGGTTGGCGCGATGTATTCGCTCGACGGCACCGTGCCGCGCTTTCTGAACATCTGGCCGTATGCGAGCGTCGACGAACGCTCGCGGATTCGCGCGGAAGCGGTGAAGGACGGCATCTGGCCGCCCAAGGGCGGCCCGGCGCATCTGACCACGATGGAGTCGACGATCTGCGTGCCGGCGCCGTTCTCGCCGCTGCGCTGAACGCGATTGAACGCATCTGAACACCAGGAGACGACATGTCCCAGCATCACTCGCGAGCGCTCTCGCTATCGGCGTTGACGGTGCTCGAACTAAGCCCGCCGCAGATGGTGGAGTGTGCCGCGCAGGCCGGCTACGACTTTGTCGGGCTGCGCCTGTTGCCCGCCACCGATCATGAAGTGCGGCACGAGATCATCGGCCCCACGCCGCTAAAGCGCGAGACGCTGGCGCGTTTGCGCGACACCGGCATCAAGGTGCTCGACGTCGAGATTCTGCGGCTCAAACCTGATACCGACGTGCGCGCCTATCAGCCGATGCTCGACACCGCCGCCGAATTCGGCGCGCGCTACGTGCTGGTCGCGGGCAACGATCCCGACGAAGCGCGCACGGCGGAGCGTCTCGCGCAACTGTGCGATCTGGCCGCGCCGCTCGGCCTGTCGCCGTCGCTCGAACCGATGCCGTGGACCGACGTGAAGGACATCACGCAAGGCGCGCGCATCGTGAGGGCGACGACGCGGCCCAACACCGGTTTGATCGTCGATCCGATTCATTTCGACCGCGCGGGTTCGTCGACCGTCGCGTTACGTGCATTGCCGCGCGAGTACTTCGGCTACGTGCAGTTTTGCGACGCTCCGGCCGAGCGCCCCGCCGACCTCGACACGCTGCTGTTCCAGGCGCGTTGCGAGCGTCTGATTCCGGGCGAGGGCGGCATCGATCTCGCCGGCATCCTGCGCGCGTTGCCGGATGATTTGCCGCTCAGTATCGAAGTGCCGACGCAGCAGTGGGCGCGCACCGCGCCCGCGCTCGCTCGTGCCCGCAAGCTGCGCGAGGCGACGCTCGGTGTGCTCGAACGGGCTTACGCGATGACGTAAGCCGTCAACGTCGTGCCAGTCCACCGAGCCGAAGCGCACGGCAAAGATGCGCTGCGGACTGGCGCTGTCAATCGATAAAGACAAGAACGGTCTGGAACAAGCAGATGGAACCTTCAAGCAAGGCGATGCGGGCGAACGTGCGCGCATCGCGAGTCATCGCGTGCAGCAGTTGCTCGACGAACAGCCGGTCGGGCGCTTTCAGATTCTCGTGTTGCTGATGTGCATGTTCATCGTCACGCTCGATGGGCTCGACACCGTGATGGTCGGCTTCATCGCGCCGGCGTTGTCGAGCGCGTGGGCGATTCCGCGCGATGCGCTCCGCCCCGTGATGAGCGGCGGCCTGCTTGGGTTGGCGTTCGGTGCGCTGTTCAGGGGCCGCTCGCGGACTGCTTCGGCCGCAAGACGGTGATGACTTGCGCGGTGCTGTTGAAGGGCGCGCGTCATCGCGGGCCGGCGTTGCAGGTGCGTGCGGGGATTGGGCACTGACCTGTGCGTTGGGCGCGGGCCGCTGACTACGGCCGCCGGCGTCGGCTGGATTTCGTGCAAGCCCGGTGCCAACGCGCTTGAGTTCCGATATGGAATCGTGTTCTCATTCGGGATCGAAATCGAACTGAGAGTGCATCATCATGGCGGGGAATCTGGAGCGGGCGCTGGCCATCATCGAATTGCTGGCGCGCCAGGGCGGCAGCATGCAACTGGCCGCGATCGCCGACACGCTGAACATTCCGCGTAGCGGCACGCACCGGCTGCTCGCGGAGTTGAGCGAAGAAGGCTATGTGCGTCAGGATGAGCACGGCGAGTACGTGCTGGCGCTCAAACTGGTGTCGCTCGCGCTGATGTGGCTGTCCACCGGCGGCGTGCTCGACATCTCGCAGCCGGTGCTCGACCGGCTGGCGGCGGCCTCGGGCGAGCTGGCGCGTCTGGGCGTGGTCGAGGACGATCGCATCACTTTTGTCGGCAAGGCGCAGGGCGCCAAATCCGGTTTGCGCTACGACCCGGACATGGGTAGCCAACCGCCGCTGCATTGCACGGCGAGCGGCCAGGCGTGGCTGTCGACGATGAGCGACGAGGAAGCGCTCGAACTCGTCTCGCGCCAGGGCGGCATCGGCAAGGCGGGACCGCGCGGGCCGAAGGCGCCGAAGACGATCCAGCAGTTCCTGCAGGACCTGAACGGCGCGCGCAAGCGCGGCTATGGCATCGCGAGCGAAACCTACGAGGCGGGCATGACGTCGATGGCGGCGGTGATCCGTCATCCGGTGACGGGGCTGGTGGTCGGCATCGTCAGTCTCGCGGGGCCGACCAGCCGTTTGTCGGACGCGCGTCTGAAAGAGCTGGCACCCGCGCTGCTCGAAGCCGCGACGGACATGGGCGCGGCCACGCTGAGTTCGCCGTATTTCAAACGCAGTCTGCGCGTGGCGCCGGTGGCCGCCGTGGTGCAGCCGGTCGAGCCGAAGCGCAAGGGGCGGCCGCGTGCGGCGTGACGCGTGAGACGCGTTTGCGCGCATCGGCAAAGCGCGTCGAGATCGACGCGCGATGAAAACATCACTGCGTAAGCGAATGAGCCCACGGCATCAAGATGCGCGTTCGCGGGCCGTTAAAGAACTGAGCTTCACGATTCCCCCAGCCGCTTCCCCGACTATCGCGACAAGTCTGTCGACCACCACTTATGCACACTGCTGCCGGCATCCACGCCCAGCCATCGCGCGCCGAACTTCGGCGGATCATTACCGCCATCGTGATCGGCAACGGCTTCGTCGCCTACGATTTCACTGTCTATAGCTTTTCGGCCGTCATCATCGGCAAGCTGTTTTTTCCGTCGGACAATCCGGCGGCTTCGCTGTTGCTCTCTCTCGCCACCTTCGGCGCGGGCTTCGTGATGCGCCCGCTCGGCGCCCTGATGATCGGCCACATCGCCGACAGTCGCGGCCGCAAGGCGGGCCTCACCGTATCGCTCACGCTGATGACGCTCGGCACGTGGCTGATCGCGTGCGTGCCGGGCTATGCGTCGATCGGTCCCGCCGCGACCGTGCTGATGGTCCTCGCGCGGCTGATGCAAGGGCTCGCCTCGGGCGGCGAGATCGGCCCGGCGTCGGCCTCCCTGATGGAGTCGGCTGGCTACGGGCAGCGCTGCTTCATGGTGAGTTGGCGCGGCGCGAGCCAGGGCGCGGCCGCGTTCGCCGCCGCGCTGGTCGGCGCGGCCACCACGGCGCTGCTGTCGCCCGCCGCGATGCACGAGTGGGGATGGCGCATTCCGTTCGTGCTGGGCGGCCTGATCGGCCCGGTCGGCTGGTATCTGCGGCGCCGCATGCCGGCCGCCGCGCCACGCCAGCGAGTGCGGCTCAGTCCAAGGCGGATGTTCGCGGAGCACAAACGCCCGCTCGTCTGCGGCATTCTGATGATGGCTGCGCCTTCGGTGAGTATCTACCTCACGGTGTTCTACATGCCGGCCTATCTGGTTCGGACGCTGCATCGTCCGCCGGCGATCAGCTTGTTGACGGCCTGCCTGTCCGGCCTCGCGATCCTCGTGACGACGCCGCTGATCGGGCGCGCAGCCGACCGGCTCGCAAGCCGCAAGACCTTGCAATACGCGTCGCTGCTGGCGTCGCTGAGCGTGACGTGGCTGGCTTTCCGCGCGCTGACCCACGGCGCGGGCGATCTCGCCGCGCTGGTCATCATCACGGCGTATGTGGCGCTAGCCGTCAACAATGCTGGCGCCAGTTCGGTGCTGATGATGGAAGCCTTTCCGGAGCAGCGGCGCGCGGCCGGGTTGTCGGTGATCTACAGCTTCGGCGTGGTGCTGTTCGGCGGCTTTTCGCCGTTCATCGTGACATGGCTGATCGAGCGGACCGGCAATCCGATGATTCCGGCCTGGTATCTGATGGGCGCGACCGTGCTGACGCTGATCGCGCTGAAGGCGTTTCCAGAACGAACGGCGCCCCTCGCGTGCGCCGATGGTGCGGTACGGCCGGCCGGCTGAACGCTACGTCGCGTTGCGAAGCCGCAGATCGAATGCGCGGGCGCGCATGTCCTGCGGGCTCATGTCGAACGCGCGGCGAAACGCGCGGGTGAAGTCGGAAGGGCTTTTGAAACCCAGCCCATACGCGATTTCCGCGACCTGCAGATGCGGAAAACGGACCAATTCGTCCGCCGCTTCCCGCAACCGCCGATTGCGAATATAGGCGCCGAGCCCGCCCTCGTGCTCGAACCAGCGGTAGATGGTCGCGCGTTTCAGTTGCAACGCCTGCACCACGCTGGTTGGCGTGAGGTCGTCGTGATGCAGGTTGGCCTCGACATAACGGCGCACCTGTCCCATCAACACGGCCTGCAGCGCCGCGCGGTCCGCGCCGCTCAGGCGTGCCGCCTTGCGGAACGCGGCGAGCAGCAACTGGGCGCCCGCGTGCAGCGCGTCGATTGCGCTGGCCGGATCGAGCGACGGGATTTCGCGGGCGACCGCCGCGAGATGATCCAGCACCACGCCGGCAAGCGGTGACTGCTTCTGCACGATGCGGCCGTGAATGCCGGCGCCGTCGCGCAAACCTTCGTCGACGACGCTGGCCGGCACGAACAGGCTCAGCAGCCGGCATTTGGGGCGTTCCGCGCGGAACGGCTGGTTCAGATCGAACGCGACGATGCCTTGCACCGAGCCCACTTCGCTGCGCTTTTTGCGCATGCCGCTCACGTGGCCGACTTCGCCTTCCAGGAAGAGTTGAAACGCGTAGTCGCGCCGCGTGTCGGTGGATACGCGGGCCACCGAGCGTTCCAGACGCATCGAATCGGTGCTGCAGTCGGTGAACACCATGCCGCCGACCGCATATAAATCGATTTCACCATCGAACCCCCCGGCGACCTGTTCCTTCGACGGCGGCGCGTCGACCACATGGCCTACGCGCTGGCGCCACGCGAGGAACTGCTGGTCCGCCGCGAGGCCGCGCGTGCTGAACCGGCTCGTCGAAATGGCGGAGCGCGAATCGGCGGCGGCGGCCGCGGCCAGGTGTGGCGGCAGTGAGCGGTGGGTCATGAGTCGGTCGCGGCTGGCAGGTCGGTGCAGTTACGGTGGCAGGGACGGCGGCAAGCGGATCGGTAGCCGAACCGCAAGCGAACCAAAAAAAGTGAGCATCTCGCACGTCGTCGCCCAATATTGAGACGCATGGTAAAGCCTAACAAAAAAGATGCATTATCGTCACACGATTAGATTGCAGATCGTTTTCGCTGGCGGCGCCGTGCAGGAGTTGGCGGCGGCCCCCGGATCCGTAACTGCGCGTCAATGAGCGCCGAGCGCGATGCGCGGCGCAAGGGTGCGAGGTAACCGCTTTGCCAGCAGGTCATTCACGGGGTGGGAAAGATGAGCGGCACGAGCAAGCAACCGACCGCGCAAGGCGGTGGACGGCGTCCGGCCAGTCTGGTGGATAGCCAGTTGCAGCATCTCGAGAACATGGTCGAGTACGTGGCGCGCGGGAGCGCGGCCGGCGTGCCGCATGCGTTCGACCATGAGTATTGGGAAAAGCGCCTCCGCGCGCTTGAAGAAACCCATGAACTGATTGCGAGTCAGCGCGAGCGCATCGTGAGGCTGCAGGGACGGCTGGCGATGCAAGCGCAACTGGGGCTCAAGCGGCGCACCGCCGCTTGAGAGCCAGTAGAAGAACGGAACGCGAGGACCGGAGTAGCAAGCAGGGGAGAACCACAGCGATGCCGGCAGGCATCGGTAATAAAAAACTGTAGGACCTGAGAGAAAGTGGCGATGACGCGAACGGGCCCAAAGAGGTCCGTCGCTCATCGGCCCATCACCGAACAGAACACTTGCGGCGTGAATCCATGCCGTTTCCGGCCGTTTTGCCCATCAGCGGCGGTCGATGATCTTCCCAGACACTCACATAACCGGCGCGCATTGCATCCGCTTTGCTTTCGATCTTGCGCGCAAACCGGCCTCCTCACAGCCGACCAAAATAGCCGGAATTACGCAGCCTATTTTCATATGAATCGTAGGCAGCCATTTAATAAAGGCATTTTCGCGGTAATTATGACCGTATTTAAACAGGGTGCGATTAAATACTGAGTATGCGAAACACGCAGTTAATTTAGCGCTGATAAACTGTGCGCCTGAGCAGTGCGGCAAGGTCTTTTACGCCATCGTCCGTTCCCTCGATTCCGGCAGTGCAAACTGCCCGGAAAGACGGTAGAAACAGGCCTTTTCCGCGATTTGGAAGACGCGCTTACGCCACATACTGGCCGAAGTGAACGCGGTTAAAAGGGACATATTTCTGGTTGTTCTTTTCAGTCGTCCTTTCTTCCCTGCACGCGTGGTGTTTCGCATCAGCGATTTTCCTCGCCAAACTCATCCTCCCTGATTTTGACCAGTATCGGGGCTCGCTTTGAGCCCGTTTTTGGAAGTGACTCATGAAGCCGGGAAATCATTCGCTTGGAAAGAAACGCACTCGCAAGATCGTCTTTGCGGTGCTTGCCGTATGCATCGCGGTACTGCTCGGCGTGGGCTTGTGGTATTCCCAGCAGCGCGCCGCGCAGACTGCGCCGGCGCTGACCGGCATCGCGAGCCAGATGCGCCACGGCACGTCGGCATGGACCCACGAAGAGAGAGATGCATCGCAGATGCTGCGCGATATTCACGACGCGAACGTCGTCGCGATCGGCGTAAGCCCCAGCGCCATTCTGGTGTCGACGCGCGACGGCTCGAAGTACTTCGTCACCGACCACAACGCGACGTTCTCGCATGCGCTGCTGCTAGGCGAGCCCAAGGCCGGCCAGGCCGCGCCGTATCAACTCGTGTGGCTGCCCGACGCGGACATCCAGGCCGGCGGCGCGCACTGGACCCAGGCGCTCGACCACTTGCGCGACGCCATCAGCGTGCTGTTGCCGCTACTGCTGATCGGCGGGATGGTCTGGTTCATGCGGCGCGAAATGAAAGGCGGCGCGACGCTGCTCACCGAAACGCCCGCGCTGCGTTTCGACGACGTGATCGGCGCGGGCGAAGCGAAGGCCGCGCTCGCGGACATTCGCGGCTACCTGTCCGATCCGAAGCAGTTCACGTCGATGGGCGTGCGCGCGCCGTGCGGCATTCTGATGGTGGGCGGTCCGGGCGTCGGCAAGACCCGGCTCGCGCAGGCGCTCGCCGGCGAATGCGGCGCGAGCTTCATCTCGATCACGGGCAGCTATTTCAGCGCGAAGTACTATGGCGTGGGCATCCAGAAGGTCAAGCATCTGTTCGAACTGGCGCGCAAGAACGCTCCTACGGTGATCTTCATAGATGAAGCCGACGGTCTCGCGAAACGCACCGACACGGGCGGCGGTCCGGTCGAAGCCGAGAGCAATCGCATCATCAACCAGTTGCTGGCGGAGATGGACGGCTTCGCTTCGAACGAAGGGGTCATCGTCGTTGCCGCGACCAATCATCCGGACAATCTCGACGAGGCGCTGCGCCGGCCCGGCCGTTTCGATCGTACCGTGCAGGTCCGTTTGCCCGATCGCGAAGACCGCGCGAAGATTTTCCGCTTCTACGCGGAAAAGCTGAAGTCGAAGTCCGCGGACATCGACTATGACCAGCTTGCGCGTCTCACCACGGGCTTGTCGCCGGCTACGGTGGCGATGGTCGTGAATCAGGCGGGGCTCGTCGCGCGCAAGGCCGGCGACACGGAAATTGCCTCGAAGCACTTCATGGAAGCAATCAAGATCGCGCGCATCGGTGACGTGAGCGGCGCGGAGCGCGCGCTCAGCGAAGACGAACGCACGCGCATCGCGGTGCATGAGGCGGGGCATGGGCTGGTCGCCGCGCTGCTCGGCACCGGCGTGCTGGAAGAGGTGACGATCCTGCCGCGCGGCGGCGCGCTGGGTGTCGCCCTCATCACCAAGGCGCAGGACAAGCATCTGTATCGTGAGACCGAGATCCGTAACGAGATCCAGGTTCTGCTCGGCGGCCGCAACGCCGAAATTCTGACGTTCTCCGAAGCATCGAGCGGCGCCGCGTCGGATTTGCAGGAAGCGTCGCGGATCAGCCTCGACATGGTGTCGAAGTTCGGCTTCAACAGCGACGGCAATCTGTTCAGCCTCGCGGCGCTGCCGTCGCAGTACGCGGGTCTGCAAATGAAGAGCGCGATCGAACATGCGAACGTGCTGCTCAAGGAATTGAACGAACTCTGCTATGGCCTTCTGCAAGCCTACGAGCCGGTGTTGCGCGCAATCGCCGACGAACTGCTGGAGCACGAGACCGTTCCGGGCGAAACGGTTTATCGGTTGATCCGCGAACACAAGAGCACGCTGACAATCGTTCACGAGCCGGCTGCGGCGTGAGCTGGCTCTGCCGGGCGCGCGGCCTTCCTGGCGGCGCGCCCGCGATGCCCCCATTGCGCCTGCAAAGAGAGGCTGGCGTAGTTAGAATCCGCCGCGCTCTTTCACCGGCTCGCAAAAGGGCTTCTATACGCTGAATTCCGGTTGCACGGTACATTGACCATTCGTTACGACAGCGGGTGGTCCTGTTGCTCGAAATGGGCGTGACCGATCATGCGAGACTCATTAAAGCCGTCATTCGCGGCGAGACCCTCTACACTGCCGTCCAGACCATGGTCGGCGCGATCTATCAGGCACCTCGTCAGGAGGCCGTGGACGCCAGCGGTCGGCGACCCGGGGCGGCACTGGGAAGGCATCGCAGGCCAGCGTCGCTAGGCGAAGTCGGACGGCCCCGGTGGCGGAACGCCGGGAGGCGGGTCGGTTTCGCCTAAAGGGTCGGCTTTGGCGTCGTCCGCCTCGTCGGCGGGCGGGGGCGTTTCGCCTTTGTGCGGCAGCGGCTGATCGAGACCGGGCTCGACCGGCGTGGGAATTGCATTGCCGATGGGCTTGGAGACCTCGGTGGGCGCGCCGCCGGGGTCTTCGTCGGCCTCACGATCGGATTCGTTCGGGGGATTTGCCATGTTTGCCATGACGCTCTCCGGTTGATGGGTTTAGTGAGGAGAGCAGCAATGCGCGTACCACGGCCATGATTGATGTGACTGAGGTGATTCCCGCGATCGAAATCGCGGCGCGGGTTAGACGGCGTCGGAAGCCGTGCTGTCTTCGCGCAACGTCCGCTCGTTGCGAGGCGCCACAGTGGCTATCGTTCCCGCTGCAACAACCGGCGTTGCATGCGCCGGCCGACGCCGTGTCTTCAGCCGGAGAATCGGCTCTTCGATCAGCCGCCACGACAGAACCGCGATCGCGAGCGAGATCGCAAACGACGCCGCGATGCCCACGGCGTGCGCCCAGAGCGGCACCGTGCCGCCGAAGAGCGCTTCTGCGCGATGGTTGCGGGCGAGGTCGGGGATCAGATTGTGATAGAGATAAAAGCCGTAGCTGATGCGGCCGAAGCTCACCAGCCAGCCCGTTTCGAGCAGACCGATCACGACGGCGTTGCGGCAGCAGGCAATCGAACACACGAGCGCCGCAATGCAGACGCCGTATAAAGCGCTGACCGCGGTGAACAGAAGCGGATTGTCGAGCGTGCTCCATGTCGGCTCGGTCGCGCACAAGCCCACGAGGCCGAGACTCAGAGCGAACAGCGTGAGGCCGTGTCCGAGCCACGCGCGCACGCGGCTCTGTTCGCGCGCGATCATCAGGCCGCCAATGCCGCCTAGCGCCAGCAACCAGAAGTTGCTCAGCGGATGCGTGTAGATCGTGATCTCTTCCCAATGCGCGGCGCGCATCGCCAGCAAAGAGCCCAGTCCGAGCGCGACGATTGCCCAGCACACCGCGCGATGCCGCCGCGCGGCAAGCAGCAGCAATAACGGCGCGACCACCAGATAGAACTGCTCTTCAATCGCGAGACTCCACAAATGCGAATAGCGCCCCGGCCAGTAACGTAGCACCGTGCCGATCCAGAAGTTCGACAGATAAGCGAAATGAAACGGCATGCCGCTCGCGAGTTCAGGACTCGCGAATCCGAATGCCATCAGCACGCACATCACCGTCAGCATCAAGTAGTAGATCGGAAAGATGCGCAAGGTCCGGCGAAACAGAAAGCGCTTGAGTTCGGCGCCGAACCCGCTGCCCCCGGTTTCGATGCGCGCGCGTTGCGTAGAAAGAATGCCGATGATCAGAAAGCCGCTCAGCGCGAAGAAGATCCACACGCCGAGATGACCGATCTCGCCGATGTCGCCAAACAGGCGGTGCTGGAAAAACACCATCAGCACTGCGATGGCGCGCAATCCGTCGAAGCCGGCAATCCTGTTGTTCATGTGGTTGTCTTCCAGAGCGAAGGCCACGCGCGAGGCGCTGCCGTTCAGGGCGTGGTGGAAGGACCGGAGTGCCGGCGCCGGCGAAGCCGGGTTCGGCGGGAAAATGAGGCGTCGTCACGACGCTCGGCGAGCCGGCCGATCGCGGATCAGTCGGCAGCGTGTCCGGTCCACATGAGTGGCCGCCGCCGGAAGAGGGCATCGTGCGAGACAAGCGCACGAGCTTCGGCGGGCAAGCTTGCAAGCATCGTACGATGAAAAAAAGCGAAAAAAATCGCATGACGCGTTCAGTGAATTTTTTTCGTCGCGTATTGCCGGTCGTTCTCGCGCTTCCGATATGAAAGCCGCAAAACTTGCCGCAAAAGTTGCCGCATTTCGAACCGCGACGACTCAGTATTACCGCACGCCGACAGCCGAATTTCAGATCGCCGCTACGTGCGCGGAAATTAGAGGGTGGTTGTCAGCGCCCAACGGCGACGCGTACGGGGGTGGCCGGAACAATTTATTCTCCTCGTATTCCTACGATGTGTTGCCACGAATACAGCGGTCGATTGACCGAGGCTCACGGCGCGTCGCGCGCCATCATTGTGCGAGGACACGAATGGAAATTCGCCGGGGACGCTCGATCGAAGTGGATTTCTTTCGCGGCGTCGTGCTGATCGTCATCGTGCTGGATCACATTCCCGGCAGCACGTTATCGCATCTGATGTTGCACGCGTATGCGTTGTGCGACTCGGCCGAAGTGTTCGTGTTTCTCGGCGGCTATGCATCGGCGGCGGCGTATGCGGCGGTGCTCGCGGGCCGCGGCGAAAACGCGGCGAGGATGCGCTTCTTCAGGCGCTGCTGGGAAATCTATCGTGCGTACTTATTGACGGCAGTCTTGACGCTCGTGTCCGGCGCGCTGCTCGCGCTGCTGCATCTGAATCCGCCGATGGTCGAGTTGACCGGTTGGCTGCCTTTCTCGGGTCAGCCGCTACGCGAGGCGTTCGACATCGCGGTGCTGCGGCGGCAGCCGTATCTGTCGAGCGTGCTGCCCATGTACGTGATTTTCGCGCTGGGCGTGCCTTTCGTCGTGCCGCTCGCGCGCCGTTCGTCGCTGATGGCGTTGGGCCTGAGCGTGGCGATCTGGGCGCTCGCCCGGCCGCTGGCCGCGTTATTCAGCATTGACGACATGGCTGACTGGGCTTTTAATCCGTTTGCGTGGCAACTGATGTTCGTGCTCGGCATTCTGTGCCGGGTGCAGCCCATCAGCGAACGCTTCCACGCAAGCCGCAGCGCGCGCTGGTTGACGCTGGCCGCGGTGGTCGCGGTGCTGGCGTTCGCCGTCGTCAAACTCTTCGTGCTGACGCAACCATTGCCCGGCACGCTTAAACAGAATCTGTCCGTGGATCGTGTGATCAACTTTCTCGTGATTGCCTGGCTGGCCGCGCAGTACGTGCGGATGGGTTGCGTCGCGCGGCTCGCGCAGCGCCTGCCCGCCGTGGTGACGGTCGGCCGCACCGGGCTCGTGTGTTTTGTCACGGGCACGCTGGTGTCGTTGATCGTCGACACGGCGACGCCGCACACGTTTCATGGCTTTCGCGGCGTGCTGATCGGGCTGGGCGGCGATCTGGTCGCGATCGGCGCCGTGCTGATGATCGCGCGCGGCTGGAGCGGCTGGAAAGGGCAGCAGTCGGGTGCGCCGGCCAATGGCGCGGGCTACGGATGACGGTGCGGTGGCGCCGCAGGCGTTTCACGCGCAATGCGCACACGGCCGCCAAGGCCGCTGGCGCGCTGTTATGGCTCGCGGCTCACCCGGCTCAACCCGCGCTTGCCGCGCCCCAAGATGCCTCGCTCGCAATGCGTTGCGCCGAATTCGCGGGTGCGGTGTTGCCTCCTGAACTGATTGCGTTGCCCACTGCCGGCGCGCAGATCGAAAGCGCGACGATGGTGCGGGCCACCGCACCCGGCAATCAGCAAGGCGGCGAGTATTGCCGCATCACGGGCCGCATCAAGGCGCTCAAAGCGAGCACGCCTGATATCCGTTTCGATCTGAATCTGCCGCGCCGATGGAACGGCCGCGCGCTGCAGATCGGCGGCGGCGGTTATAACGGCGTAGTGGTGAGCGGCACCGGTGTAATGCCGTTTTCGCCGGACCGCGCGCCGCTCGCGCAGGGCTATGCGACGTTCGGCGACGACTCGGGGCATGTCGGCGATTCTTCGCTCGCGGTCTTTGGGCTCGTCGACGAAGCGGTGACCAATTTCGGCTACGCACACCTGAAGAAGACTCACGATGCGGCCGTCGCGTTGATCGCGCGCACGTATGGCAGGCCGCCGCAGCGCATGTATTTTGCCGGCGGCTCGACCGGCGGGCGCGAAGGCTACACCGTGATGCAGCGCTTTCCCGACGACTACGACGGCGTGATCGCCAATTCCCCCGCGCTCAATTTTTCCGGCGTGCGCTTGATCGGCGTGAAGCTGGGCCACGCGGAATACGCGACGCCCGGCGGCTTCGTTCCACCGCTGTTGCTGGAGCGCGTGTATCAACGCACGCTTGCCGCGTGTGACCGGCTCGACGGCGCGGCGGATGGCATCGTCAGCAATGTCGCCGCGTGCCGCGCGCACGAAGCGGAGATCGTCGACGCGTTGCGCTGCGCGGGAGCCACGACTACAAGCGACGATCAATGCCTCACCGACCCGCAACTCTCCACACTGCTCGTGATGCGCGATGGCCTGTCGTTGCCGTACCGTCTCGCTTGGGACGTCGGCGGTTATCGCGGCTACAACGTTTTTCAAGGCACGCATCTGACCGGAATGCTCGGGCTCGCGCATCAGCGGGAGCGCTCGCCGGTGCCGACGTTCTTTGCCAACGGCTATCTGTTCGCGCAAGGCGACGGCTACATCCGCTACTTCGTCGCGCGGGATGCGGACTTCGATTCGCTGCGATTCGATCCGAAACATCCGGGCAAATATCGCGCGCAGCTGATTGCGTTATCGCAGACGATCGGCGCGATGAACCCCGACCTGTCGCGCTACATCGGGCACGGCGGCAAGCTCATTACGTTGCAAGGCCTCGCCGACGAAGTGATCAGCCCGAATCAGACGATCGCGTACCATCAGGCGCTGATCGATCGCTTCGGCGCCGCGCAGGTCGACGGTTTCATGCGGCTCTACATGGTGCCGGGGTTTCAGCACGGCAGCGGCGTGTTCATTCCGTCAGTGGATCTGCTGGGCGCGCTCGACAACTGGGTGACGCGCGGCACGGCGCCCGAGACCTTGACGGCAACCGACATCGCCGCGGCGACCAATGGACGCTCGCGGCCGTTGTGCCGCTACCCGCTGTTTCCGCGCTACACCGGCAAAGGCAACGTGAATCAGGCGAGCAGTTTCGTGTGCTCCGAATCTTCCGAACCTTGAGGCGATGGTCGAGGCGGAGTGAAGCAGGCGCAAATGAATACAGCGGGCAGGGGCCCGGCAAGGGCAGCGAATTCGTCGTATGTCTGCCGCTGACTCACCTCGCTCACGCCGACCAACCCGCGTCGGCGGCGCTGCGCCTGCTGCGGGTGGATGACAGCGTCGACGCCGCGGTGGGAATGCCGCCGGTGCTGGAGTCGGATGGTCACGACGTGCGTGTTGCGCACGAGGCCGTGACCGCGCTCGAACTTGCCGAAGAGTTCGTGTTGAAAATCGTGCTGCTCGATCTGGGCCTGCCGGGCATGGACGGTTTTCAGCTCGCGTTGGAGCTGCGCGAGCGGGCCGCCACGGTCAATGCGCTGCTGATCGCGAGCCGCTTTCCCGTCGGGCAGCGCCAGGCGCACAACGCGTGCTGGGCGGCGCGCGGTGCTGGCGCTCATGGTCGTCCGCACGCTTGTCCATATTGATACGGAACCCGAACTATTTTGCAGTGCAGCGAACCGCAGGCCCGCTGCGCCGTGCGTCCCGCCGTGCCATCGCGGCGCGCGTCTTCCGATAGTCCGGCCCACATCGCCCGTTCGACCCGCTGCACGGTTTCACACTTTCCATTACATTGCGGGGGCGGCCGCGCGTTCGCGCCGCTCCTTCCAATCAGATAGTGGTGTCTGCCATCGTCGAATCCATGCAGCCAATCGTCTCGGTCACGAACCTCTCGAAAACCTATGCCAGCGGTTTTCATGCGCTCAAAAATATCAACCTGGCTATCAACCGTGGAGAAATTTTTGCCTTGCTCGGCCCGAATGGCGCGGGCAAGACCACCCTCATCAGCATCATCTGCGGCATCGTCAATGCCAGCGTGGGCAGCGTCATCGTGGACGGCCGCGACATCGCCGCCGACTATCGCGGCGCTCGCTCGCTGATCGGCCTCGTGCCGCAGGAGTTGACCACCGATTCCTTCGAATCCGTCTGGGCGACCGTGTCGTTCAGCCGCGGGCTGTTCGGCAAGCCGAAAAACCCGGCGTACATCGAGAAAGTGTTGCGCGACCTGTCGCTGTGGGATAAGCGCGACAGCAAAATCATCACGCTGTCGGGCGGCATGAAGCGCCGCGTGCTGATCGCCAAGGCGCTGTCGCACGAACCGCGGGTGCTATTCCTCGACGAGCCGACCGCCGGCGTGGACGTCGAATTGCGGCGCGACATGTGGAAGCTGGTTCGCTCGCTCGCCGAGAACGGCGTGACGATCATCCTCACCACGCACTACATCGACGAGGCCGAGGAAATGGCCGATCGCATCGGCGTGATCAGCGGCGGCGAGATCATGCTGGTCGAAGAGAAGACGGAGCTGATGCGCAAGCTCGGCAAGAAGCAACTGACGCTGCAGCTGGACAGCCCGCTCACGCAAGTGCCGGCGTCGCTGGCCGGCTACGCGCTGGCCGTCGCGAAGGACGGCAACGAGCTGATCTACACCTACGAAGGCGAGGGCGGCCGCACCGACATCATCGCGCTGCTCAAGGCGCTCGACGACGCCGGCATCCGCTTCAAGGACCTGCATACCACGCAGAGTTCGCTCGAAGACATCTTCGTCAGTCTGCTCCGAGGTGACCAATGAATATCTACGCAATGCGCGCGATCTACAAGTTCGAGATGGCGCGCACCTGGCGCACGCTGATGCAAAGCATCATCGCGCCGGTTATTTCGACATCGCTTTACTTCGTTGTGTTCGGCTCGGCGATCGGCTCGCGCATCAAGGAAGTGGACGGCATCAGCTACGGCGCGTTCATCGTGCCGGGGCTGATCATGCTGTCGTTGCTGTCGCAAAGCATTTCGAACGCGTCGTTCGGGATTTACTTTCCGCGCTTTACCGGCACGATCTACGAGCTGTTGTCGGCGCCGGTGTCGTACCTGGAGATCGTGGTGAGCTATGTGGGCGCGGCGGCCACCAAGTCGATCCTGCTCGGATTGATCATTCTCGCGACCGCCGGACTGTTCGTGCCGCTGCAGATCCAGCATCCGTTCTGGATGGTGCTGTTTCTCGTGCTGACGGCGGTGACCTTCAGCCTGCTCGGGTTCATCATCGGCATCTGGGCGGACGGCTTCGAGAAGCTGCAACTCGTGCCGCTTTTGATCGTCACGCCGCTGACCTTTCTCGGCGGCAGTTTCTATTCGGTGAACATGCTGCCGCCGTTCTGGCGCGTCGTGACGCTGTTCAATCCGATCGTCTATCTGGTGAGCGGCTTTCGCTGGAGTTTCTTCGGCCTCGCCGACGTGAACGTCGGCTTGAGTCTCGGCATGACCGCGTTGTTTCTCGCGGTGTTTCTGCTGATCGTCGGCTGGATCTTCCGGACCGGGTACCGGCTCAAGAGCTGAGGGTGCGTGAGGCGTCGTGCATCGTGCGGGATTCGCGGCGCTCCTGAACGCGGCATGCGAAACTGATGGCCACCTTCACTACGGAGCCCATTGCCACCATGTCCGTTGATCTGAGTCTGATTGAGCGAAGCGCGTGCGATGTCGTCGAACTGTTGCGCGAGGAGGCGCTGAGTCCGCATGACCTGCTCGACACGCTGGCCGCGCAGGTGGCGCGCGTCGAGCCGCAGGTCAATGCGCTACCCACCCTGTGTTTCGAGCGCGCGCACGCGCATGCCGATGCGCTGCTTAAAAAGTCGGTGGCCGAGCGTGGCCTGCTATGCGGCCTGCCGGTCCCGATCAAGGACCTGACCGACGTCGCGGGCGTGCGCACCACGCGTGGCTCGCTGGTCTACCGCGACCGCATTCCCACCGCGTCGGACGCCGGCGTGACGCTGCTCGAAGCGCACGGCGGCGTGGTCTACGCGAAATCGAACACGCCGGAGTTCGGCTCGGGCGGCCATACGTACAACAGCGTGTTCGGCATCACGCGCAATCCGTGGGATTTGTCGCGCTCGGCGGGCGGCTCGTCCGGCGGCGCGGCGGCCGCGTTGGCGTCGGGCACCGCGTGGGTCGCGCAGGGCTCCGATCTGGCGGGGTCGTTGCGCACGCCGTCGGCGTTCTGCGGCGTGGTGGGTCTGCGGCCGACGCCGGGGCGCGTGTCATACGGCCCGGCCGCCAATCCCTACGACACGCTCGGCATTCATGGGCCGATGGCGCGCAACGTGACCGACGCGGCGCTGCTGCTCGACGCGATGTGCGGCGAAGTGGATAGCGCGCCGCTGTCGCTGGTCGAGCCGGCGGGTTCGTTTCTCGCGTATGCGCGCAGCCCCAAGCGCCCGGCGCGCGTCGCATTCAGCGCGGGGCTCGGCATCGCCACGGCCGAACCGGAGATTCTCGCGATCTGCCGTCAGACCATGGACCGGCTTGCAGGGGCCGGCATCGGCGTGGATGAAAGCGATCTCGATCTGAGCGCGGCGACCCAGGCGTTCCACACACTGCGCGGCATCGCCTACGCGACCAATTACGAGGACGTGCTCGCGCAGCATCGCGACGTGCTGAACCCGAACGTGATCTGGAACATCGAGTTCGGTCTGCAACTGGACAACCGTGCGATGCGCTCGGCGCAGCGCACGCGCGCCGAACTGTTCCACAAGATGACTGCGCTGCTGCAACGCTATGACGTGCTGATCTGCCCGGCGTCGATCGTGCTGCCGTTTCCGGTCGAAGCGCGTGACATCCGCGACGCGGCCGGCCAGCACTTCGACACCTACATCGACTGGCTCGCGATCACCTACGCGCTGACGCTCACCGGCATGCCGGTCATCGCGATTCCATGCGGGATGAGCGCGAGCGGATTGCCGGTGGGCATTCAGATCGTCGGCAAGGTGCGGGGCGAAGCGGCATTGCTGTCGGCGGCGCGGGCGGTGGAGGAGATCATCGGCACGTGGGCGACCCGCGAGCCGCAAGTGCGCTGAGCGGTTGCTCAGCGCGTAGGTCCATGCGTGTACTC
>NZ_JARESU010000590.1:0-510 GCF_046027075.1 Paraburkholderia sp. RL18-085-BIA-A
GCAGGATCTATCGGGCGGTTTCACTACGGCGAAGAAGGCGACAAGGGCTATCTGACGTGGGACGTTGAGGTGGGCAACGCGAGAGCGCTGCTTATCCCGACTCCGTCCCGGCAGACGATCTGTGTCGATTTCGATGGTCCACCTGACATGGATAAGCTCGCGGCGATCGCAGCGGACGCTACGGACAAGTTCGTTCGTGTTCGTTGGCAGGTCGATGAAGAGCATCGTCAGTCGGTCGACCGTGATGCTGTTGAAGCCCTGTTCGCGCAAGCGGCCGGATTGAAGGTCGAGGCGCGAATACTCCCGGTGGTGCGCTCGCGCTCGCAGGGCATCAGTCTCGAAACCACGGTGGATCGAAAGATCGAGCGCTGGGCCGAACATGCGAATGTGGACGCTGCTCCGCTTGTCGAGCGGTTTCGACTTCTCGAATCGGGGTTCGTTGAAGCGATCGCGGCTGCTGTTCTCGCAGGCTTGGAGGCCGAGCCGAATACAGCAAGCGAGAGCGGTCCG
>NZ_JARESU010000591.1:0-510 GCF_046027075.1 Paraburkholderia sp. RL18-085-BIA-A
TCGCGTCATCGGGTCTTTGCCGTAGGCGAACGCCTCGCCATCGGCACCCTTGACCTCGCCAACCCAACGCTCGCAACACCATCAGGCACAACTCAACCCCGCTTCACCGTCCTCCGCCGCCCGGCCAACGCGGGTGGCTCGCAATGGGTGACCTCTGCGGCCATTCAATGCCCATAAATGCGACCGCCTGCGGAGCGGTTCAGCACAAACGGATTTTTAGTTACCGATTGCGGTGCGACTTATAGGGACTTGCTCATAGGTTCGTAGCCGCAATCGCTAACCAAAAATCCCTCTGCCTAATGTTGAATTTATCCGGCGGGCTGCGCGCCTCCTGACGTCCCGCCCGAACCCCGGCCCCGCCGCCCCGCCGCCCCGTCGACCATGCCCACCGCCCTGCCCGCCCCGCGTCCGCTCGATGCGCTTGAACTGCCGCCCGACCTCGATGGCCGGCACGGCACGAACCGCGCCAGCGGACGCAGGCAGGTCGCCGCTGACACCGACCTCGACGCG
>NZ_JARESU010000592.1:0-505 GCF_046027075.1 Paraburkholderia sp. RL18-085-BIA-A
CATTGGCGTCGATCATTCGACGGTACATCGCTGGGTCATCAAGCTGGTGCCGCTATTCGAAAGGACGTTTCGCAAGCACAAGCGACCGGTCGGAAGGAGCTGGCGGGTTGATGAAACCTATATCAAGGTCAAGGGCTCGTTGAAGTATCTTTACCGGGCAGTGGATAAGGCGGGCAACACCGTCGATTTTCTGTTCAGGGCCAAGCGGGACAAGGCTGCTGCACGGCGCTTCTTCGAAAAGGCAATCGGTCAGCACGGCTCGCCCGAGACAGTAACCATCGACAAAAGCGGCGCCAATCTGGCCGCTCTTAACGCGGTAAATGCCGAGCGCGAGACGCCCATCAAGGTTCGTCAGGTCAAATGTTTGAACAACATCGTCGAGCAGGACCATCGGGCAGCTGAGCGCGGCCTGTCCCTCGCCCACACTACGATCCTGCGTTGGGTGAAGCGCTACACGCCGGAGTTCGTCAAACGCTGGAATCGGTTGGCTACGACAGCCGGTCAG
>NZ_JARESU010000593.1:0-502 GCF_046027075.1 Paraburkholderia sp. RL18-085-BIA-A
CGTGTCATCCGTATGGATTTTTTGCGCCTCACGCACATACCGGCCAACAGCATCCGCCAGCGGCTGCAGCAGTGCGGCGGACTCGCGAACCCACGAGGCCAGCGTGGCACGGTCGAGTTCAATGCCGGCACGGCGATAGATTCCTGCCTGCCGGTACAACGGCGTATGGTCGGCGTACTTGGCAACCACCACCTGCGCCAGCAGGCCGGCTGCGGCCATGCCGCGTGCGATCGGGCGCGACGGCGCCGCTTCCTGGACGACCTTCGCACAACGGCTGCAGCTCAACCGGGGGCGCACGTGCCGGATCACCCGGAAGTACCCCGGCACGTAGTCCAGCATCTCGGAGGCGTCTTCACCCAGCTTGCGCAGCCGGCCGCCGCATTCGGGGCAGTCGCAGCCCTGTGGCTTGTGCTCCACCACCTCGCGTGGCAGGTGCGCAGGGAATTCGCGCGAGCGGCGGCGTAGTGGAACCACCGGCGCTGTCGTGTCTACGGGTTCATCC
>NZ_JARESU010000594.1:0-502 GCF_046027075.1 Paraburkholderia sp. RL18-085-BIA-A
TGATGAACCTGTAGACACGACAGCGCCGGCGGTCCCACTACGCCGCCGCTCGCGCGAATTCCCTGCACACCTGCCCCGTGAGGTGGTGGAGCACAAGCCGCAGGACTGCGACTGCCCCGAATGCGGCGGCCGGCTGCGCAAGCTGGGTGAAGACGCCTCCGAGATGCTGGACTACGTGCCGGGGTACTTCCGGGTGATCCGCCACGTGCGTCCCCGGCTGAGCTGCAGCCGTTGTGCGAAGGTCGTCCAGGAAGCGGCGCCGTCGCGCCCGATCGCACGCGGCATGGCTGCAGCCGGCCTGCTGGCGCAGGTGGTAGTTGCCAAGTACGCCGACCATACGCCGTTGTACCGGCAGGCAGGAATCTATCGACGTGCCGGCATTGAACTGGACCGTGCAACGCTGGCCTCGTGGGTTCGGGAGTCCGCCGCACTGCTGCAGCCGCTGGCGGAGGCCGTTGGCCGGTATGTGCGTGAGGCGCAAAAAATCCATACGGATGACACT
>NZ_JARESU010000595.1:0-498 GCF_046027075.1 Paraburkholderia sp. RL18-085-BIA-A
TTCCACGCGGCGATTCTGCGCCCGGCCCTCCGACGTATCGTTGGAAGCTACCGAATTGGCCTCGCCGAAGCCTTGAGCCGAGACAAGATCCGGCTTGACACCCTGCGAGATCATGAACTGCATCACGTTGTCAGCCCGTTTTTGAGACAGGATGAGATTGGTCGTGATGCCTTGTTTCATCAGTTCCGGACCTATCGGCGTGCTATCCGTGTAGCCGTTCACGTTGATCTTGTTTTTCTGATGAGGCGCCAGGATCGCGGCTACCTTGGCAATGCTCGTCTTGGCGCCAGCCGACATTTCCCAACCGCCTGAGGGGAACAGCAACTCGTTGTTGAGCGAAACCTTGATCGCGTCTTGCATCCGCGAGATACGCAACTCGTTGGCCGCGATCTCGGAGCCCATGGTCTCGTTGAGTTGCTTGTACTGCGCCTCGAGTTCAGCATTCCTTTGTTGTGACGCTTCATATTTCTGCTGCGGCACGCAACCCACCATCAGCAG
>NZ_JARESU010000596.1:0-496 GCF_046027075.1 Paraburkholderia sp. RL18-085-BIA-A
GCCGTCATGCAGCGGTTCTACCGCGCTGAGCAAACGCGGCATATTGCGGGATCGGGACTGGGTCTGAGTGTCGTATGCGCCGTCATGAGGGTCCACGACTTCAGGCTGACCATTGAAGACGCCACACCGGGCACCCGTGTGACGATCGAGTGCTGGCCGCATACACTCGCGTAGCTCGCCGTGTCCTTATTCGTAGCTGAACCCATCGATTCGAGCTGATCGCATGCGCATTCTATTGGTGTCGCCGGCCATTCCCGAAGCCGGCTGGTTACACAAGGCGTTTCAGGAAAGTGCACATAGTCTGCAACGTGCCGACGACACGCGCGACGCGCTCTTCGTCGCCTCCCAGGAGCCCTTCGACGCTGTCGTCGTGCTGGCTGCCGATGCAGCCGCGCAGGCCGCGATGCTCGCTGCCGTGCCGCTGTTCGCGAGTCTGCCGAATAGTCCCATCGTCGTGGCGATGGTGCGCTCGATCGCCACGCCGGATCGGATCAAG
>NZ_JARESU010000597.1:0-496 GCF_046027075.1 Paraburkholderia sp. RL18-085-BIA-A
CATACAGTCAAACCGGAGTGAGTCGACACGTGGCACGTTGCAAGGATCCAGTTCGAGTTCTGCGCATAAGAATCAAGGACAGGCATGCTCCGTCGCTTGCCGAGATGGCGCGGGCTGTGAACTTTGTCTGGAACTACTGCAATGACCTGTCGCTCCAGATCTTTCGCCGCGAGCGACGCTTTGCCTCTGGCATTGAGATCCAGCGCTATCTGAACGGGGCCTCGAAAGAAGGCCTGGCGGTCGGCTCGGCCGTGTTTCAGCAGATCGCCGAAGAGTACGCGACGCGCCGCAAACAGCACCGCAAGGTAAAGCTTCGGTGGCGGCGCTCGGTCGGCGCGCGGCGCTCGCTGGGATGGATTCCATTCAAAGCCCGCTCGGTCGTATGGCGCCATGGTCAGGCCCACTTTCAGGGCCTGCATCTTGGCGTCTGGGACAGCTACGGCCTGGCCGGCTATGAGTTCGGCGCCGGTTGCATCTCCGAAGACAGCCGCGGCCG
>NZ_JARESU010000598.1:0-495 GCF_046027075.1 Paraburkholderia sp. RL18-085-BIA-A
AGAAGTTGTTCCCACTTCAATGGAGGGAACCACCCGTGTCACCGGGTGCATCTAGGGGTCTGAATAAAGAGCGACCCTGACAACGTAACGAAGCACCTCAAGGTGCGGGGCACAAATCGCGAGAAGAGTGCCCTTCTGGTAGCCATAAGCCGGAAAAGTGCTAGATAGTCGGCACGGTGAAAATATTTGAATCTGCGATAAAGATCGTGATATAGAACGAGCGGAAGTGGCTAATACGCTCGGACCAAACGGTAACGGAGGTGGGAGCGGCGTTTAATCATTACGTCCTCGTGACCCATGCGCCTCCCGGTCGATAGCAGGCACCTAACCCGACGTACTTTTGCAGGTGGAACGTGGAAACCTCGTATCGCTCCCTTCTGGGACGGCATACCGCAAGGTCTGCTTATGGCGGTGCGGGAACAGGAACGAGGACTAAGCGAACGCCGGCCTGTAACGGGACGGATAGGGGTTGAAACATCACCTCACGCGAAAGCG
>NZ_JARESU010000599.1:0-492 GCF_046027075.1 Paraburkholderia sp. RL18-085-BIA-A
TGCGCACGTTCGATAATTCGTTCGCCTGCACCCCTGGGCGCATGAACATCTACGACGATCATCCGTTCAGGGTCATATTGGACTATGCGCATAACCCGGCAGCCGTGCAGACCATGTGCGCCCTGGTGGAGCGGCTCGGCCCAGATCAGCGGAAGATCGTTTCGCTGACGGTTCCGGGCGATCGCCGCGACGAGGACATTCAGGCAATCGGGCGCATTGCAGCCGGGCACTTCGACCAATACATCTGCCATCGGGACAGCGACTCGCGCGGGCGCGATCACCTGGAGGTGCCGGACATGTTGCGCGAAGCACTGCGCATCGCGGGTGTCCCGCCGCAGCAAATCAAGGTCGTCGCGGAGGAGCAAACGGCCAATCAGTTAGCGCTCGAGATGGCACGTCCTGGCGATTTGCTTCTGTTGCTCAGCGAAGATTACGCGGGGGCATGGGAACAGATCGGGCAATTCAAGCCGGAGATGCCACGCGCGCAGGCAA